>JBKPBU010000434.1:0-5866 GCA_046727015.1 Candidatus Methylomirabilota bacterium
CGTCTACGTGGGCAAGGCGGCCTCGCTCCGGGGCCGCGTGCGCTCGTACTTTCAAGAGTCGCGGGTGTCCGATGCGAAGACGGACGCGCTCGTCGGGCAGATCCGCGACCTCGAGTTCATCGTCACCGGCAACGAGCTCGAAGCGCTCATCCTGGAGTCCAATCTCGTCAAGCGGCACCGCCCGCGCTACAACATCATTCTCCGGGACGACAAGCACTATCCCTTCCTGAAGCTGACCACCAACGAGGAATACCCGCGCCTCGTCGTCGCGCGGCGGGTGCAGCGGGACGGCGCGGCCTACTTCGGGCCCTTCTATCCGGCGACGGCCATGAGGGAGACGCTGCGGCTCGTGCGCCAGCTCTTCCCGCTCCGGACCTGCCGGATCAAGATAGACGGCAAGAAGGCGCGCCCGTGCCTGCAGTACTACATCCACCGGTGCAACGCGCCGTGCACGGGACTCGAGACGCGCGAGGGCTACGACCGCACCGTGCGTGACGTGGAGCGCTTCCTCGAGGGGAAGAACGACGGCCTCGCCCTGGAGCTGACCGCGCAGATGGAGGCGGCGGCGACCGAGGAGAAGTTCGAGCAGGCGGCGCGGCTGCGCGACCGGGTCCAGGCGCTCAACACGGTCCGCGAGCGGCAGAAGATCATCTCGACCGAGGACAGTGACCAGGACATCATCGGCGTGGTCCGCCAGGGCCACGACGCCTGCGTGCAGCTCTTCTTCGTGCGGCGCGGCCGGCTGCTCGGCCGGGAGTCGTTCTTCTTCGACCGCCTCGGCGGGGCGAGCGACGGAGAGGTGCTCTCCGCCTTCCTGAGGCAGTTCTACGCCCGCGAGGTGGTGCCCCCGCCGGAGATCCTCGTCTCCGAAGAGGTGCCGGAGGCGAGCCTGACCGCGGAGTGGCTGGCCGGCCGCCGCGCGGGCGGGGTGGAGATCCTGGCGCCCCAGCGGGGGAAGAAGCGCGAGCTCGTGGCCATGGCGGAGGAGAATGCCGCGCTGGCCCTGCAGAGCCATCTCCTCTCGCGCGGCAACCGCACCCAGGCGGTGCTCGATGAGCTCCAGCGCGCGCTCGGCCTCCCCGAGCCGCCCCACCGCATCGAGGCCTTCGACATCTCGACGTTTCAGGGCGGCGAGACCGTCGCCTCCATGGTGGTCTGGCAGGACGGCGAGATGAAGAAGGACGACTACAAGCGCTACCGCATCCGGACCGTCGTCGGCACCGATGACTTCGCCGCCATGCACGAGGTGGTCAGCCGGCGCTACGGGCGCGTCCTCGAGCAGGACGGCGCGCTCCCCGATCTGATCCTGCTCGACGGCGGCCGCGGCCAGCTGGGCGCGGGCTTGAAGGCGCTGGAGGCTCTGGGCCTCGATTACGTGCCGATGGCCTCGCTCGCCAAGCGGGCCGAGGAAGTCTACACGCCGGACCGACTCGAGCCGCTCGTCCTGGATCTGACCTCGCCCGCGCTCCAGGCGCTCCAGAAGGTGCGGGACGAGGCCCACCGGTTTGCCATCACGTATCACAAGAAACTGCGCACGCGGCGGACCATCAGCTCGGTGCTGGACCAGATTCCGGGCGTCGGTCCCACGCTCCGGACGAGCCTGCTCAAGACGCTGGGCTCGGCCCGGGCGGTGCGCGCGGCCTCGGTCGGCCAGCTGGCCGCAGTGCCCAAAGTCTCCCCGAGGCTCGCGCAGCGCATCCACGACTTTTTCCACCCGGTCGCGCAAGCGGAGGAACCGTCCCCAGCCGATCCGGGTTAGACTGTACGACGGCGTACGCGAGTTGAACGTCATTTTTCGAAAGGGGGTGAATTCATGAAGAAGATCATGATGGCTCTGGTCCTGGTGCTGGCGACGGCCGGTGCGGCGTTCGCGAATCAGTGCCCGCTGCTGGTCAAGCAGATCGAGGATGCGACCGCCGGGAAGACCGACGACGCGTCCAAGAAGGCGGCGACCATGGCCGCCGAGGCCAAGTCGCTCCACGCGGCCGGCAAGCATGCCGAGTCGCAGGCGAAGGCGAAGGAAGCCGCCGCGGTGATCAACCTTAATCTGAAGATGAAGCAGTAGGTTCTCGACCCCCCGGGGGTTCCACGCGCGCCCCCGGGGGTCCTTTCTTGCGTCCTCTCTCCTAAGTGTGGGAAAATCAGCGGGAATATGGCGAGCGACGACCGCGCAGAGCGCTATCCTTTCCGGGAGATCGAGCCGAAGTGGCAGCGGATCTGGGAAGACAGCGGCCAGTTCCGCGTCACTGAGGATCCCTCGAGGCCGAAGTACTATTGCCTCGAGATGTTTCCGTACCCGTCCGGTCGCATCCACATGGGTCACGTCCGCGTGTACACGATCGGCGACCTGCTGGCCCGCTTCAAGTGGATGCGCGGTTACAACGTGCTCCATCCCATGGGATGGGACGCCTTCGGGCTGCCGGCCGAGAACGCGGCCATCGACAACGGGGTGCACCCCGCGGTGTGGACGCACGAGAACATCGCCAACATGAAGACACAGCTCCGGCGCCTCGGCATGTCCTACGACTGGGACCGCGAGCTCGCCACGTGTGACCCGTCCTACTACCGCTGGGAGCAGCTCGTCTTCATCCGGATGTTCGAGCGGGGCCTGGCCTACAAGCAGCGCTCCAAGGTCAACTGGTGTCCCTCGTGCCAGACCGTCCTCGCCAACGAGCAGGTCGAAAACGGCCTCTGCTGGCGCTGCGACTCCGTCGTGGAGATCAAGGAAATCGAGGGGTGGTTCTTCAAGATCACCGACTACGCCGAGGAGCTCCTGGTTTGGAGCGACCGGCTGCCCGGCTGGCCCGAGCGCGTGATGACCATGCAGAAGAACTGGATCGGAAAGAGCGAGGGCGCCGAGTTCGACCTGCCGGTCGCCGGGCGCCCGGGTCTGTCGGTGATGATCTTCACCACGCGGCCCGACACCTCCTTCGGCATGACGTACGCGGTCCTGGCCCCGGAGCATCCGCTGGTAGACGAGCTGGCGACGGACGAGCAGGAGCGCGCCCGGGTGGCGGCGTTCCGCCAGGAGGTGGCGCGCGAATCCGAGATCGAGCGCCTGGCCGCCGACCGCCCGAAGCGCGGTATCAGGCTCGCCGCGCGCGCGGTCAATCCGTTCACGGGGAAGGAGATCCCGCTCTTCCTCGCCGACTACGTCCTCATGGGCTACGGCACGGGCGCCATCATGGCCGTCCCGGGCGAGGACCAGCGCGACTGGGACTTCGCCAAGCAGCACGGCCTGGACATCATCGCCACCGTCAAGAGGCCCGAGGGGTGGCAGGAGACGCAGGCGTATCTGGGCGATGGGGTCAAGATCAATTCCGGCTTCCTCGACGGGCTCACGGTGGAGGAGGCGAAGCGCAAGGCCATTGACTGGCTCGTCTCCAAGGGCATCGGCCGGTCGAAGATCAACTACCGCCTGCGCGATTGGGGGATCAGCCGGCAGCGCTACTGGGGCGCGCCCATTCCCATCCTCTACTGCGAGACCTGCGGCATGGTGCCGGAGCGCGAGGATCGGCTTCCGGTAGTTCTGCCGCAGGATGTGCAGATCAGCGGCAAGGGCGGCTCGCCGCTGGCCGAAGTTGCCTCGTTCGTGAACGCGACCTGTCCCAAGTGCGGAGGTCGCGCCCGGCGGGACACCGACACCATGGACACCTTCGTCGAGTCCGCCTGGTATTTCATCCGCTACTGCTCGCCGCACTACGACCAGGGCATGTTCGAGCGGGCGGCGGCCGAGTACTGGATGCCGGTCGACCAGTACATCGGCGGCATCGAGCACGCGGTGCTGCACCTCCTGTACGCGCGCTTCTTCACCAAGGTGCTCCGCGATCTCGGGATGATCAAGCTCGACGAGCCGTTCGCGGCCCTGCTTTCCCAGGGCATGGTGATCAAGGATGGCGCCAAGATGTCGAAGTCCAAGGGGAACGTCGTGGACCCGGACGAGATGATCCGCCGATTCGGGGCGGACGCGACGCGACTCTTCACCCTGTTCGCCTCGCCGCCCGAGCGGGACCTGGAGTGGACGGAGAGCGGTGTCGAGGGCGCCTCCCGCTTCCTGAACCGGCTCTGGCGCTTCATCCACGCCCGCGCCGAGGAGATCAAGGGGGCGGGGCGGCTGCCGGCCACGCTCTCGGACGCGGGCCGGGCCTTCCGGCGCGCGATCCACGAGACCGTGGAACGCGTCACGGTCGACGTCGAGAAGGACTTCCACTTCAACACGGCGATCAGCGCCGTCATGGAGCTGGTCAATGCGCTCCACGATTTCGATCGCGATTCGCTCGATCGCGTGGCCGGGACCGAGCGCGCCGCGCTGCTGAGAGAAGCGACGGATACGACGCTCCTGCTCTTGGGTCCGGTGTGCCCGCACATGACCGAGGAGCTGTGGCAGATGCTCGGCCACCGGGACAGCCTCTTCCGGCAGGCATGGCCTGCGGCCGACCCGGCCGCCCTCGTGCGCGAGCAGGTGACGGTGGTGGTCCAGGTGGACGGCAAGGTCCGCAGCCGGTTGACCGTCGACGTCGCGGCGCCGGAGCAGGCCGTGCGCGAGCAGGCCCTCGCCGAGGACAAGGTCCGCCCCTGGATTGCCGGCCGGGAGGTCTCAAAAGTCGTGGTCGTGCCCGGGCGCCTCGTCAATATCGTGACGCGCTCATGACCCGCATGGCCCGTCTCTTCCTGTCCGCCGTGCTCGTCCTCGCCGCCGCCGTCGGGGGCTGTGGCTACTCGCTCCAGGGCAACCTGCCTGACCACCTCAAGACGGTATCGGTGCCCGTGTTCAAGAACGGGACCACGGAGGCCGGAGCGGAGAGCACGATCACCGCGGCCGTCATCAACGCCTTCACGAGCAACGGCAGACTCAAGGTGGTCTCGCTCGATCAGGCCGACTCGGTCCTCGACGGAGAGGTGACGGGCTACCAGGTCCAGTCGCTGACGTATGACAGCAGGCTCAACCTCCGCTCGTATCGCTTGACGGTGACGATGAACGTCCGTTTCCGCGATGTGCGCCGCACGGAGCTGCTCTGGCAGGAGAACGGGCTTGTCGAGAACGTCTCCTTCGATGTCGCCGGCCAGGTCTCGGACACGATCAGTCGCGAGGAGGGAGCCGTCAAGCAGGCGGCGCTCGAGATCGGCCGGAAGATCGTCAATCGCGCGGTCGACCGCTTCTAGTGCAGTACGCGGCCTGGCTCCAGGGCCTCACGCGGGGGCAGGTGGCGCCGGTCGTGCTGCTCCACGGACCGGAGCCTTTTCTCATCGAGGAAGCCCTGGCCGGACTCACGCGCGTGGTCTGTTCCGATCCGGGCCTGCTCGCGATGTCGCGCGAGGTGCTCGAGGCGCGCGAGGCGGGCGCGGAGGGCATCGTGCGGGCGGCGGAGACGCTGCCGTGGGGAACGCCACGGCGGCTGGTTGTCGCTCGCGGGGTCGAGGCGCTCGGCGCGAAGCAGGCCGAGCCACTGGTCGAGTACCTCCGCGCCCCGAACCCGGCCACGGTTCTCGCCCTCGCGGTCTCTCAGCCTCTCGCGTCGTCTCACTGGCTTCGGAGCGCGGTGCCCGCCGCCGCCGCTGTCGAGATTCCCGAGCTGGCCGGTCGGGCTCTCGCGGGCTGGCTCCGCTCCCGCGCGTCAGCCGAGGGCCTGGAACTAGACGACGACGCGGCGCAGCTCCTGGTCGCCATGGTCGGGGACGATCCCGCCGCCCTCGCGGGGGAGATGGGCAAGGCCGCGCTCGCGGGCGGGCCCGAGAACCGGCGCGTCGGAACGGCCGAGGTCCGCGCGGTGGTGGGCGAGCATCGCTCCCACGAGGTCTTCGAGCTGACGCGGGCCGTCGAGCGGCGGGACGCCGCCGCCGCGCTGCTCCTGCTCGAGCGCCTGCT
>JBKPBU010000435.1:0-11948 GCA_046727015.1 Candidatus Methylomirabilota bacterium
CAAGCGCCTCAACGATACCGACGGCCCCGGCATTCTCATCGCGGGCAGCGGGATGGCGACGGGCGGCCGCATCCTCCATCACTTCGTCCGCCGGCTCTCCGACGCGCGCACCACCGTGCTGTTCGTCGGCTACCAGGCCGCGGGCACGCGCGGCCGCCTGCTGAGGGAGGGCGCGCGGCAGATGAAGATGCTGGGGCAGAGCGTGCCCGTGCGCGCGGCCATCATGGCCAGCGATGCCTACTCGGCCCACGCCGACCAGGGCGAGATCCTCCGCTGGCTCGGCGGATTCACGCGCCCGCCCGCGGCGACCTACATCGTCCACGGCGAGCCGGACGCCGCCTCGGCGCTCCAGGTGCGTATCGCCTCGCAGCTGAAGTGGCGCGCTGTCGTGGCGCAGGACGGGCAGCGCGTCGACATTGGGTAACCCCGTTGGGGCTGAGCCTGCCGCGTCCCGTCTCTGGAAAGCGTTCGCGCGATTCCTCGTCTGGCTCTTCTACCGGCGCGTCGAGGTGGCCGGACTGGAGCGGCTGCCCTCCTCCGGCCCCCTCCTCGTCGCGGCCAACCACCAACAGGGCCTCATGGACGGGATCCTTCTCACCGCTGCGCTGCCCCGAAGGCTCCGCCCCATCGCCAAGGCCCCGCTCTTCCGCTACCCGGTCATCGGCCAGCTCGCGCGGCTCTCGGGCGCCATTCCCGTCCACCGGCGGCAGGATGAGGGCGGCGGCACGGTGGACAACGAGGCCATGTTCAGCGCCGCCTGGGAGGCGCTCGGGCGGGGTGAAGCGCTCCTGATTTTTCCCGAAGGGGTGAGTCAGGGCGAGCCTGCCCTGATGCCTCTGCGCACCGGGACCGCGCGACTCCTGCTCGGCGCGGACCGCGCGCGCGGCGGCCGCCCGGCCACGACCCTCGTGCCGGTCGGGCTCATGTTCCGTGAGCCCGGCATCTTCCGGGTCGGCTCGGCGCTCCTGCTGGTGGGGCAGCCCGTGCCGACCGGGGACCTCCAGGCGCTGCCGCCCGCGGACTCCGAGCGCGCGGTCAGGGAGCTGACCGAGCGTCTCGGCGAAGCGCTCGAGCGGCTCATCGTCGAGGCGCGTGACCGGCACACCCTGGAGCTCGTCCACGCGGCGGAGGCGATCTGGCGCGAGGAGATGCCCGATGCGGCGCGCGAGGCCGAAGACCGTGCGGCCTGGCGGCGGCGCGCGGCGCGGGCGCACGGCTACCTGGCCGTGACGGAGCCGGATCGGACGGCGGC
Source organism: Candidatus Methylomirabilota bacterium (assembly GCA_046727015.1). Classification (GTDB taxonomy): domain Bacteria; phylum Methylomirabilota; class Methylomirabilia; order Rokubacteriales; family CSP1-6; genus AR37. The sequence continues at coordinate 1,253 of JBKPBU010000435.1, forward strand.
CCTGCGCTCCCGGCTCGAGCGCTACGTCAAGGACCTCGAGCTCGCCGGCTTGACCAACCCGGACCTGTCCCGGGGATATGGCGCCTCGGCCGTGCTGCGCTACGGCCTCCGCGAGGGGCTCGCGCTGATGCTCGGCCTGCCGCTGGCCCTCTGGGGTCTCGTCAATCACATCGTGCCGTACGAGGCCACCGCGCTCGTGGTGGGGGCGCTCAAGCCCGAAGAGGATGTGCTGGCGACGTACAAGGTCGCGGTGGGTCTCGTGCTCTTCCCGTTCTGCTGGGCGCTCGAGGGTTGGGTCGTCTGGTGGTGGGGTGGCGGCTGGCTCCTCGGGACGTTCCTCGTCTCGCTCCTGCCCACGGGCTTCTTCGCGCTGTCCTGGACGGAGCGTCTCGATCGGCTCCGCCGCGAGACGCGCGGGCTCCTCGCCGTGCTCGTCGATCGTGATCTTCGCGGTCATCTGCTCGGACGCCGGCGCGCGATCATGGCGGAGTTCCAGGATCTGCTGCGCCTGGTGCCGGAGCCGGTCCTGGACGGGCGCCCCCCGTGAACGTCCGGCTCTCATGAACGTCCGCCGGCGACGGGCACCATATCTGGGGGCGTCTTGACACTCGACCCCGACAGAGCGTAACGTGGCCCCGACATGCTGTCCGTCGCCTTGGGGGCCGATCATGCCGGCTGGGAGTTGAAGGAAGCGCTCAAGGCGTGGCTCATGGACGCGGGCTACCAAATCCTCGACTTCGGCACCCACAGTCCCGACTCGGTCGACTACCCCGACTACGCCCTCCAGGTCGCCGAGGCTGTCACGGTGGGCAAGGTCGCGCGCGGCGTTCTCGTCTGCGGCACCGGCATCGGCATGACCATCGCCGCCAACAAGGTCCCCGGCATCCGCGCGGCCCTCTGCGGCGACGTTTTCACCGCGCGGATGAGCCGCGAGCACAATGACGCCAATGTCCTGGCGCTGGCCGGACGGCTCACCGGCCGAGAGACCGGGCTCGAAATCCTCCGCGCCTGGCTCGACACCTCGTTTGCCGGAGGGCGCCACGCCCGCCGCGTGGAGAAGATCGCCGCGATGGATCGCGTCACGCCCCGAGGGAGGCCGGACGCATGAACCGGCTCGAGCAGGTCGATCCCGACATCGCCAAAGCCATCCGCGATGAGACCGTGCGCCAGTCGCGCAACCTCGAGCTGATCGCCTCCGAGAACTTCGTGTCCGAAGCCGTGCTCGAGGCCGTCGGCTCGGTGATGACCAACAAGTACGCCGAGGGATACCCGGGCAAGCGCTACTACGGCGGCTGCGAGATCGTGGACATCGCCGAGGAGCTGGCCATCAGCCGCGGCAAAGAGCTCTTCGGCGCCGAGCACGTCAACGTCCAGCCGCATTCGGGCTCGCAGGCGAACATGGCCGTGTACTTCACGCTGCTCAAGCCGGGCGACACCGTGCTCGGACCTAACCTGGCGCACGGCGGTCATCTGACCGCCGGCAGCCCGATGAACTTCTCGGGGCGGTTCTACCAGATCGTCCCCTACGGGGTCACCAGGGAGACCGAGCGGATCGACCTCGACCAGCTGCGTGACCTGGCCAAGCAGCACAGGCCGAAGCTCATCATAGCCGGCGGCTCCGCCTTCCCCCGCGCCATCGACTTCAAGCCTTTCCGCGAGATCGCCGACGAGGTGGGCGCGGCGCTCATGGCGGACATCGCCCATCCCGCCGGCCTCGTCGTGGCGGGGCTGCACCCGTCGCCGGTGCCCTTCGCCGACTTCGTGACCACGACCACCCACAAGACGCTCCGCGGTCCGCGCGGTGGCATGGTGATGTGCCGGGAGCGGTACGCCAAGGATCTGGATCGCACCGTCCTGCCCGGCATACAGGGCGGGCCGCTCATGCACGTGATCGCGGCCAAGGCCGTCGCCTTCCGCGAGGCCCAGGCGCCGGAGTGGCGCGCGTATCAGGGACAGATCGTCAGGAATGCGCGGGCGCTCGCGGACGCCATGCTCGCGCGCGGTTACCGGCTGGTCTCGGGCGGTACGGACACTCACCTCCTGCTCGTGGATCTCACGGGCAAGGGCGTCACGGGCAAAGACGCCCAGGAGGCGCTCGACCGCGCCTGGATCACGGTCAACAAGAACGGCATCCCCTTCGACACCAAGGGCCCCATGGTCACGAGCGGCATCCGCATCGGGACACCCGCCGTCACCACGCGCGGTATGGGCGAGACCGAGATGGGCCAGATCGCCGTCCTCATGGACCGTGTCCTCACCAACCTCGGCAATGCCTCCGTGGAGGCTGCGGTGCGCGGCGAAGTCCAGGAGCTGACGTCCCGCTTCCCTCTGTACCCCGAGCGCCTGAGATGAAGTGCCCGTTCTGCGGACACACCGAGGATCGCGTGGTCGACTCGCGCGTGGGGCGGGAAGGGGAGTTCATCCGCCGGCGCCGCGAGTGCCTCAAGTGCCACCGCCGCTACACGACGTACGAGTACATCGAGGACGTGCTGCCCCACGTGGTCAAGCGCGACGGCCGGCGCGAGCCCTTCGACCGCCAGAAGCTGCGCGGCTCCATCCTCAAAGCCTGCGAGAAGCGCTCGGTCGGGGTCCAGGCGGTGGACGATGTCGTCGCCGACATCGAGGCGAAGCTTCACGAGCGGGCCGAGAAAGAGATCACGAGCCTCGAGCTGGGCGAGGTGCTCATGGAACACCTGCAGAAGCTCGACCAGGTCGCCTACGTCCGTTTTGCCTCCGTCTACCGGCAGTTCAAGGACATCAACCAGTTCATGGACGAGGTCAAGGGGCTCATCAAGGAAGGCGACAAGACCAAGGCTTCAAAGCCCGTGCCCAAGCCCGCCCCGAAGCGGTAGTCCTCACCCCACCCTCCCCGCCCTCACTCCCCCAGAGTCGGGTGGCATTCGCGGCAGATCGGCTCCACGCGCTTGCGGGCGATGAACTGAGCCTTGGGGTTGGCGTCCGTGGTGTGGGAGGTGTGGCACCGCACGCAGGTGATCCGGACCGAATCGTGAGACCGGATCTGGTGATAGGCATTGCCCGCGCGCCCCTCGAGCGCCTCGTCCTGCTCGGCGCTGAGCGCCGGGGCGTGCTTGAGGATCGGATCGTGGCACTGGGTGCATTCCTTCGACCGGAGCTTGAGCCGCATATGATCAGGCTCGCGGTAGTTCCCCAGGAAGAACTTGCCCGTATCCAGCGCCGCCTGGGTCCATACACGGACCCGCATGACCGGGTCGGCTCCGCCGTGGCAGTCGATGCAGCGGACGCGCTGGGCGTGGTGCGGACCGGTGAGGTCGGTGAAGGGAACCGAGGTGAAGCGCTTGAACTTCGCCTCGTGCAGGTGGCAGGCAAAGCAGAAGCGGTTGTCGCGCTCCTTGACGATCAAGCCGGCGAACGCGACGCCGGTGATGACCACGAGTCCCGCCAGGGCGACCGCGCACCATCCGAGCGAGATGCGGCGCACTGGCGGGGCCTGGACCGTCCTACCGGACGGTGACCGTGACGGGCTTGGAGAAGAGGATGTGACCCGACGGGCCGCCCGGGCCGCCTCTCGGGAGGATGGCGCCTGCGGCCGTCGTGACGCTGCCGACCGAGGAGGCCTTCTCCGTGCCGTACTGGAAGGCGACCACTACCGTGTAGGTGCCCGGCGCCTGGGGCGCGCGCACCGTCCACGTCACCCTGCCTTCCGGGAACTTCTTGGCGGCGAGGTCGGACTGCTGGTCGAAGATCAGCACGGCGTTGAGGTTCTTCTTGAGTCCCGGCCCGCGGCTGTCCACCCACTTCGTCTGCTCCTTGCCGTCCGTCCCCACGACCTTGGGCGCGCCGACGATGAACCAGCCGTCGCCACTGATCGAGCGTCCCTGAAACCTGAGGTCGCTCTCCATCAGCCACACGCCGACCACGCCGTGGCCGCCGTGCACGGTCGCGCTGATCTGGGCCTCCTGGCCGGGCTTGAGCGTGGAGGGCGCCGACACCGTGGCCGAGGCGTTCTGGTCCATCAGCTTCACGTCCGCCAGGAGCTTCTGCCGGTCGGCCGGGCTCATCTCCTTGTACGGCCCGCTTCCCTCTTCGATCGCCTTGTAGTGCCGGTTCTCGACAAGCAGGGTGGCCGCGAAAGCTTCGGGCTCGACGCGCAGCTGTTCCTTGCCGACCGAGGAATGGCAGCCGGCGCAGGTTGGGGTCAGGTCCGTCACGTTTCTCAGCGGCCCGCCATTGTAGGCCTGACCGAGACCGGCCCACAGCAGGACCGCCAGCACCACGACCACAGCCGGCACGCCGAAGGGATATCGCATAGGGGCCTCCTCAACCGAGTGGGTGGACGTCGCGCGGTGACACCCAGCCAAACAACCGGGGAAGAAGGAGGGTTCCCGCGACTGGACGGCTGATCGGGTCCGCTCCACGGAGTCGCCGATACCGGCGCATCACTCGTCAAAGTATAGCAGGCCGTGGTCGAAGTCGTGTCTTCACCGGGCTCGCGGATCACCGCTTGGTCGTGAGGACGACGCCGGCGATGACCACGGTGGCGCCGACGGCGTGGTACCAGCGGATGGGCTCGCCGAGAACGGCCCACGAGAGCACGATCACCAGGAACGGGATGAGGTTGGTGAAGACTGCGGCCCGGCCCGCGCCCACCGCGCGGATGGCCTGGTAGAACCAGAGGTGCCCGAGCGTCACCGGGAACGCGCCGTAGAGCACCACGCCCCAGCCCGACCAGCCGGCGCGCGCGAGCGGCGTGACGCCCTCGACGGCGAGCGCCAGGGGCAGGAGCAGCGCGGAGGAGACCACGTGGGCTCCGGCCATGATGGTCACGGGAGCGAGCTGCGTCGTCGTGGCCCGGCTGTACAGCGTGTAGGTGACCCAGCCGATCTCGGAGGTGAGGATCAGGAGGTCGCCCTGGTTGAAGGACAGTGTCCGGAGCACCTCGAGCGAGCCGCGGGAGATGGTCAGGAGGACGGCGGCCACGGTCAGCGCAATGCCCGTCATGTTCGTCCGCGACATGCGGTCGCCGAGCCAGAGCGCGCCGGACACCGCGACCACCGCCGGCGCCGCGGCCCCCAGGATACCCGCGTTGATGGGACTCGTGTACCGCATGCCCCAGAACCAAATCGTCGTGTTGCCGACGAGCCCGGTCAGCGAGAGGATCACGAAGGTCACGTAGTCACGGCGCCTGAAGGTCGGGAAGGGACCATGGAGGAGCCTCGCGAGAGCGATCAGCACGGGCGTCACCAGCACGGCGCGCGCGGTCGTGAGCGTGAGCGGGCCGAGCTCGGAGAGGCCGATCTTGCTCGCGGGGAAGTTGCCGGCCCAGAGGAGAGCGACCAGGGAGAGGAGAACATACGCGTTTCGGTGGCTCATGGGCTCGTCGGGCGCGGGAGGCTCCAGAGATGGATCGGCCCTGCCGGGATGGGGCCGACAGGGCCGAGCGCCAGAATGGGCGCCTTACTTCTTCTTCTTCTTGGCTGCCTTCTTCTTTTTCGCCATCGTGTCACCCCCTCCCGCACCCGCGCGTCCCGCGGTTGGATCGATCTTGCGGCGACTGTACGGGCAGGGTCCGAGGAGTGTCAAGCGGAAAATACACTCTGCGGTGTCTGGCTTCGGCGGGACCCCTACATCTGGGGACCCGAGCGATCGTCCGAAAGTGCTCGAAGGCGCGCTAGGTCCCTTCGCGCATCGAGGATGGCTTGCGATGCTCGCGACGGCGAACGAATTCCTGGTTGAGCGCCATGCCCTTCTTGCACATGGGACACTGCTCGGGCGTGTAGGTAGGAAAGTCGCGGCTCACGAGGCTGAAGATCTCTTTGCCCGCGATCTCGGCCTTCTTCGTGCGGCGCCAGAGGGCGCCGATGCCGACAACCTGCCCTCCCAGCTCCTCGACGAGCTCGCTCAGGAGCTTGACCGTGGTGCCGGAGCTGACGAGGTCTTCCACGATCACCACCTTGGTGGTGGGGCGAATCAGCCGGTGGAACTCCGCGGGCAGCGTCACCCTGCGCTTCCCCGCGCTCACGCCCTTGGTGCCGTACATCAGGGTCGGGCGCGACGGGTGGGCGCGCGCAACGCAGTGGGACAGGATGAGCGCGCCGGGACCGGTCGAGAGCACCACGTCGATGGGCCACTGGGCGAAGTGCTTCGCGATGACGGCGCCGAGCCCTTCCGTGAAGGAGGCCTCGGTGGTGACCAGAGTCTTCTCGATGTACTCGCTCGTGTGCTGCCCGGAGGGCAGGAGGATGTGGTCGTTGGCGTGGTAGGCGCCGGTGCGCTTGAGGATTTCCAGGTGGATTTTCTCGCGTACTTCGGCGTCCATGCGGGCGTTGTCCTTGGCATTCGGCGGGGTCATGAGCGCTTAGGATGACCGCCGGGGCGCGTCCTTGTCAATGCCAAAGATGCCACGCCATTGCCAAAGTGCCACGTCGGGGCGCGTGGTAGACTCTGCGAATCATGAAGCTGCTCGCCGTCGAAAGCGCCACGCTGTCGGGCGGGGTCGCGCTGCTGGACGGCGACAGACTGCTCGGCGAGATCACGCTGAATATCGCCATCACCCACTCGGAGCGCCTCATGTCGGCGGTGGACCGGCTGCTCGCCGACTGCGGGCTCGCGCCCGCGGATCTGGACGGACTCGCCGTCTCGGTAGGGCCGGGCTCCTTCACGGGCCTCCGCGTCGGCCTCGCGACCGTCAAGGCGCTCGCCCTGGCCCTTGACCTGCCCGTGGCGGCGGTGCCGACGCTCGACGCGCTCGCCGCCCGGTTACCCTTCGCGGACGCTCCCGTCTGCCCCATCCTCGACGCACGCAAGGGCGAAGTCTACCTCTCGCTCTACCGATGGCGCGAAGGCGGCATGGCTCGCGAGTGGGACTATCTGGCCCTGCCTCCCGAGCTGGCGGCGGCCCGTCTCGACGCGCCCGTCATCCTGCTGGGCGACGGGATCGAGGCGTGCCGCCCGTGGCTCAGCCGGTTGGGGGCGGGAGCGCGGATGGCGCCGCCCGCTCAGCGGCTGCCCTCAGCCGCGACAGTGGCCGGGCTCGGGCGCGCGGCGCTTGCCGCGGGCGCGGGCGTCGGCGCCGAGTCCCTGGCGCCACTCTACCTCCGTCCCTCCGAGGCAGAGCTCAAGGCGCGGCGGAGCTGAGCGGCGTGGATCACGAGCTCACATCGGCCCCGATGGACGTCGGCGACCTCGACCAGGTGCTCGACATCGAGCGCGCCTCCTTCCCGACGCCGTGGACGCGCGCGGCTTTTTGCTACGAGATCCAGCAGAACAAGGTTGCCCGTTGCACGGCGATCAAGGGACGGCGCGGGGTGGTCGGCTACCTGTGCTTCTGGGAGATCGGCCACGAGATCCACGTCACCAACCTGGCCGTGCACCCGGAGTGGCGGCGCCGCGGAGTGGCTCGGCGGCTGCTCGCCACCGCGCTGGCCGAGGGCGTGGCCCGAGGCGTAGTCCTCGCCTTCCTCGAGGTGAGGCCGAGCAATACGCGGGCGCTGGCACTCTACGAAAGCCTGGGCTTTCAGGTGATCGGCCGGCGCAACGGCTACTACTTCGACACCGGTGAGGACGCCCTCGTCATGGAGGCGCGGCTGGGTGACGGCGCCGCCGTGGCCCGGAACCAGCGCGCCGGGTCCTGAAAGTGTCGAACGAGATCCAGCTCGAGACCGACCTGACCTTCGTCCGCCAATAGGTCATCGCCGGGTGTCGCCAGCCTCCGACTCCTCCCTCGTCCAGCGCATGCTCTCGGGCGACCGGCTCGCCTTGGCCCGCCTCATCACGCGTGTCGAAAACCGCATGCCCGGCCTCGCCGAGATCATGCGCTCGATCCAGCCGCGCCTCGGCCGCGCGCACGTGCTGGGCGTCACCGGCCCTCCCGGCGCCGGCAAGTCCACGCTGGTGGACAGGCTCACGGCCAGGCTCCGCGCCGAAGGGGCCAGCGTGGGCGTCATCGCCGTCGACCCGTCGAGCCCCTTCACGGGTGGCGCCGTCCTCGGCGATCGCATCCGCATGCAGGCCCATACCCTTGACCCCGGCGTCTTCATCCGCAGCATGGCGACCCGGGGCAGCCTCGGAGGCCTCGCCGCCGCCACCGGCGACGTCATCAAGCTGATGGACGCCTTCGGCTTCCCATGGATCCTCATCGAGACCGTCGGCGTCGGACAGACGGAGCTGGACATCGTCAGGCAGGCGGACACCACCGTGGTCATCCTCGTGCCGGAGTCCGGCGACTCGATCCAGGCCATGAAGGCGGGGCTCATGGAGGTGGCGGACATCTTCGTGGTCAACAAGGCGGACCGCGATGGGGCGCATGCGCTCATGGCCGAGCTCCGCTTCTCGGCGCACCTGCACTACTCGAGCAGCGTCTCCGCCAAGGACATCGAGTGGGAGATTCCCGTGCTGGCGGCCCAGGCGACCAACGACGTGGGTGTCGCCGAGCTCCTGGGGGAGATCAAGCGCCACCGCCGCGCCCTCGAGGAAGCGGGCGCGCTCGAGAAGCGGCGCCAGGCGCGGCGGAGGGCGGAGCTCCGGACCCTTCTCGTCGAGGAGTTCGCGGGGCGCGTGATGACGGCGGTGGAGCGGGACCGGGAGCTGGTGACGGTGATCGACGCGGTGGCCGCCGGCACCCTGGACGCCTATTCAGGCGTGGAACGTATTCTCGCGCGGCTCCTGCGCGAGCCTTGACACCTCCCGGGCGGGAACGCACTATGTGGCGCAACGGTCACCCCGAACGGAGGTCCCGCTAAATGTCGCCGTCTCACCAGTGGTACGGGGTCGTCCCCGGCTGGCTGCCCTTCTACGCGCTGATCGCCGCCGCCGTCGTGCTCTTCGCGTGGCGGGCGATCTTTCTCGTCCGGCTCATGCTCACGGGGAAGCCCGCCGCGCGGTGGGACAAGCTGCCCGCGCGCCTGCTCGCCGTCGTCGTCAACGTGCTCGGCCAGGCGAGGCTCATCCGCGGCGACTTCTGGCCAGGGCTCATGCACGCCACCATCTTCTGGGGCTTCTGCATCCTGACCCTCGGCACCATCGAGTTCTTCGGCAAGGGGATCACCGAGTCGTTTTACCTCCCGCTCCTGTCGAACAGCCCCGTGTACCTGATCCTCCAGGACTCGTTCAGCCTGGGGGTCATCGCGGCCATTGCCTACGCGGCCTACCGGCGGCTCGTGACCAAGCCCCGCCGCCTCACCCTCTCCACCGAAGGGCTGCTCATCCTGCTCCTGATCTTCGGGCTGATGGTGACGGACCTCGTCGCCGACGCCGGCCGGATCCTGCTCGCCCCCGCCCCCACCGACCACTGGCAGTTCGCCGGGAATGCGCTCGCGGGCATCCTGGCTCATCTTCCCGGCGGGGCCGTGCCGGCGGTTTTTCACGCGTCCTGGTGGCTCCACGCGGTGCTCCTCCTGAGCTTCCTCGTGTATCTGCCGTACTCGAAGCACCTGCACATCATGGCCGCTCCCTTCAACGTGCTCTTCGCTCCGCAGACGCCGAAGGGGAAGTCCACGACCCCCGACCTGGAGAACGCCGAGAGCTTCGGCGTGGGCGCCATCACGGAGTTCACGTGGAAGGACCTCTTCGATCTCTACAACTGCACCGAATGCGGACGCTGCACCTCCGCGTGCCCGGCCAACGTGAGCGGCAAGGAGCTGGACCCGAAGTGGCTCATCCTCAATCTCCAGGAGCATCTGCTGGACAGTGGGGCCGGTTTGCTCGGCCAGTCAGGAAACGGCGGGCAGGGGAAGGCCCACGAAAAGCCCATGGTGGGCGAGGTCATCCATGACAACGTGCTCTGGGCCTGCACCACCTGCCGCTGGTGCGTGGACGCGTGCCCCGTCTTCATCGAGCACGTCCCGAAGATCGTGGACATGCGGCGCTGGCTCGTCCTCACCGAGTCGAGGTTCCCGGCTGAGCTGCAGCCCACGTTCCGCAACCTCGAGACCAACGCCAATCCCTGGCAGATGTCGTGGCAGACGCGGACCGATTGGGCGAAGGACCTGGGTGTGCGGGTCATGAGCGACGTGAGCCAGGCCGAGTACCTCTACTGGGTCGGCTGCTACGGCTCCTTCGACGAGCGCAACAGGAAAGTCGCCCGGGCCTTCGTGAAACTCTTGCAGTCCGCGAACGTGGACTTCGCCATACTCGGCAACGAGGAGAAGTGCACGGGCGAGCCCGCCCGGCGCCTGGGGCACGAGTACCTGTACCAGACGCTGGCCCAGGGCAACATCGAGACGCTCAAGCGGTACCGTTTCCAGACCATCGTCACGGCGTGCCCCCACTGCTTCAACACCATCCGCAACGAGTACCCGGACTTCGACGGCCGCTTCAAGGTGATCCACCACAGCCAGCTCCTGGACGAGCTGGTCGCCGCCGGGCGCCTCAAGGTTGCGAAGAACCGCACGGAGCGGATCACCTATCACGACGCGTGCAACCTGGGCCGGTACAACGACGTCTACGAAGAGCCGCGGCGGGTCCTGGCCTCCACGGCCCGGCAAGACCTCGTCGAGATGAGCCTCAACCGGTCCAAGGGCTTTTGCTGCGGCGGCGGGGGCGGCCGCGCGTGGATGGAAGAAAACGAGGGCCGACGCGTGAGTCAGGTGCGCGTGGAGCAGGCCATGGCGGTGAAGCCCGATATCCTGGCGTCGGCATGCCCCTTCTGCCTCACGATGTTCGAGGACGGGGTGAAGAGCAAGGAAGTCGCCGACAAGATCAAGACCCGGGACATCGC
>JBKPBU010000436.1:0-2246 GCA_046727015.1 Candidatus Methylomirabilota bacterium
CGGAATGAAGCGGCGGTGCCTTCGTACCGGATGTGGCCTTTCTCGAGGACATAGACGCGGTCGGCCAGGTCGAGGCAGAAGTCCACGTTCTGCTCGGCGAGGAGGATGGTCAAACCGTCCTGCTTGAGCCTGGCGATCTGATCCTTGAGGTGGTCCACGACGAGGGGCGCCAGGCCCTCGGAGGGCTCGTCGAGGAGCAGCAGCTCGGGGTTGCCCATCAGGGTGCGCGCAATCGTCAGCATCTGCTGCTCTCCGCCCGAGAGGAAGCCGCCCTGCCGGTCCACCAGCTCGCGGAGCTTGGGGAAGAGGCCGAAGACGCGCTCGAGCGTCCAGGCCGCTGTCCCGCCCCGGCTCCGTGCCGCGACGTCCAGGTTCTCCCACACGGTGAGATCGGCGAAGATGCGGCGGTCCTCGGGGACGAAGCCGATGCCGAGATCGGCTATCTGGTAGGGCTCGCGTCCGGCGATGTCGCGCCCCTTCCACACGACGCGCCCCTGTTGGGGCGCCGTCAGTCCCATGATGCTCCGCATGGTCGTCGTCTTGCCGACGCCGTTCCTGCCGAGGAGGCAGACGCATTCGCCCGCCGCCACCTCCAGCGACACGCCGAAGAGAACCCGGGAGAGGCCGTAGGCGGTGTAGATCTCCCCGACCGCCAGGATGGGTGCGGTCGTCACCGCCGCTCTCCGAGATAGACGCGGCGGACGTCCGGATGCCGGCGGACTTCGTCGGGCGCGCCGTCGGCGATCACCTGGCCCTGGTGAAGCACGGTGATGCGATGGGCGATGGCGAAGACCACCGCCATGTCGTGCTCGGTGAAGAGGAGGGTCAACCCGCGCTCGTGCGCGATGCGCTCGATGAGCCGGATGGATTCGCGGGTCTCCTGGGCCGACATCCCCGCTGTCGGCTCGTCGAGGAGCAGGATCTCGGGCTCGAGCGCCAGCGTGATGCCGAGCTCGAGCTGTTTCTGGTTGCCGTGCGAGAGGAACCCCGCGACCTCGCCGGCCTTGTCGAGAAGACCCACGGAGTCGAGCAGTGCCTGGGTTTCTTCCCGGTAGAAGCTGTCCACCCGCGCCATCAGGTTCCAGCCGCGTCCTCGGTGGCAGAGGAACGCCGCCTGGATGTTCTGAAATACCGTGAGGCGCGGGAAGACGTTGGTGCGCTGGAAGGAGCGGCCCATGCCGAGACGGCAGAGATCGTGGGGCGCGATACCGGTGATCTCCCGGTCCTTGAAGCTGACGCTGCCCGCGTCGGGCCTGAGGTGACCGGTGATGAGGTTGAAGAGCGTGGTCTTGCCCGCGCCGTTGGGCCCGATGATGGCGCTGATCGAGCCGCGCGGAACGCTGAAGCTGACTCCGCCCACGGCCTGGAAGCCGTCGAAGCTCTTGCTGAGATCGCGGACGTCAAGCAACCTGGCGCCTCCCTCGGAGGCGGCGGGCCGCCGACTCCAGCGCGCCCGCGATGCCGCCGGGAAAGACGAAGAGGAGCACGACGAGGATGGTGCCGAGGATCAACGGCCAGTACTCCGTGTAGGAGACGATCTGCTGGTTCAGCCAGATGAGAACGAGGGCCCCCAGCGCCGGCCCGATGAAGACGCCCATGCCGCCCAGGAGCGTCATGATCAACACCTCGGACGACTTGGTCCAGTACGCGAAGTCGGGGAAGACGCCGCGGTTGAAGATGCCGAAGAGCCCGCCCGAGAGACCCGCGAAGATGCCGGCCACGACGAAGGCCGCCAGCTCGTAGCGACGCACATTGACGCCGATGAACTCCGCGCGCTCGGGATTCTCACGGATGGTGGTGAGCATGCGGCCGAACGGCGAGCCGACGACGCGGCGAAGGAGCCAGAGGCACGCGGCCACGAGGAGAAGGGTGAGGAAATAGAAATACTCCGACGTCTTGTAGCCGCCCAGGACGGGCAGCCACGCCGCCGCGCGCTCCACCCAGTCGAAGGACGGGTAGGGAATCTCCGGCATGCCCTGCTCGCCGCCCGTCACCTCGTTCCACTTGAAGCAGATGGCCCAGACGATCTGGGCGAAGGCCAGGGTCAGCATGGCGAAGTAGATCCGCGTGAGGCGCACGCAGAAGAAGCCGAAGACGAGGGCGAAGAGCCCGGACACGAGACCCCCCGCGGGAAAGGCGAGCAGGAACGGGACGCCGGCCGTCTTCATGAGAATGCCGGTCGTGTAGGCGCCGACGCCGAAGTAGGCCGCGTGGCCGAAGGACACGAGCCCGGTGTAGCCAACGAG
>JBKPBU010000437.1:0-8539 GCA_046727015.1 Candidatus Methylomirabilota bacterium
GTCACGGCTTGCCCATGACCCTCCGGAAGTAGAGGCGGAGGGCTTCCTTGAGCTGGGCGCGGGCGCCGGCTTGCGTCTGCGCGTCCTCGAGCGTCTCGAGGTCGATCTGGAGCGGCACGCCTTCCTTCTTCACACCGTCCAGCTCGGCGGTCAAGCCGCAGCGCTCGTCCGACTCGGTGAAAACGATCTTGGCGCGCGTAAAGCTCTTGTCGTCCTGGGCGATCTGCTCGATGGTCTCCGTCAGGAGGCGGGTGATCGCCTCTTGATCGGGGCCCATGACGGTGGAGAAGCCCGTGGTCAGGCGGATGTCGGCCATTCAGCTCCCCGGCTCGTAGACCTTGAGGATGTCGGCATGCGTCTTGGCGGCATTGGCGCGGATGGCGAAGCTGATCGCCTCGCGCACCTCTTCCTCGCTCGCTCCCGCGGCCCTGGCGCCCGCCAGGTCACGCTTCGCTCAATGGGTGTTGCCCGCGGCGAGGTTCGCCGCGAGATAGCACAGGGAGGCCGTCTTGGCGTCGAGCGCGCCCTTTTTGTACTTCCACGACGCGATCACCTTTTCTTCCACCCAAAACCTCCTTTTAACCTCGCTCCCTCTCCCTCCTGAGGGAGAGGGCCGGGGTGAGGGTCGGTTGACTGCTATCGGTTGTCCGCTAAATCCCCGCCGCCGCGGCATCATGAAAAGCATCCAGCCCCGCCTCGAGCCCCTTCTTCGTCACGCGGATGGCGACGGGGCGTGCGAAGTAGAGCGTGCCTGGATCCGAGCGCTTGGGCACAACCGGGTGCCCCATGCGCCCGAGAGCTTTGAGTGACGCCTCGCCCACGCGGTCGTCCACCCAGAGGTCGCCGCCTTCGGTGTGCAGCCGCGGCGCGTCGATGGCCGCCTGCGGGCCGTCTCCAAGATCCACCATGTTCGAGATCACCTGCGGAATCGCCGACACGATCTTCCGGCCGCCGGGGGCGCCGGCCGCGAGATACGGCTCGCCCTTCTTGAAGCCCAGCGCCGGCACCATGTTGACCAGCGGCCGCTTGCCCGCGGCGACGGAGTTGACGCGACCCGGCTCCGGGTCGAACCAGATCATCCCGTTCTGGAGCAGGATGCCGGTACCGGGCACCACCATGCGCGAGCCCCAGAGCGAGACGGCAGTATTGGTGAGCGAGACCATGTTGCGCTTGCGATCCACGGCGCAAAGGTGCGTGGTGCAGTCGGAGGCCCGGCCGCCCATCTCGTAGCGCCACGGGTCCGGGGCTGGGCGCGAGCTGCGCGGCCCGGCCGCTCTCAAACCCGAAGCCACCTTCGCCGCGTACTCGCGCGACGCGAGGCCTTCCCACGGGGACTTGACGCGCTCGGTGTCGCCCAGGTGCTCGAGCCGGTCGAGGAAAGCGCGGCGCACCGCCTCGGCGCGCAGGTGCAGTCCGCCCGGCGTCTTCCACGTCGTGCGCGCCTTGGGGAACTGGGCGAGGACATTGAGCATCTCCAGCGACGTGGTGCCGCCCGTCGCGCCGGGGGAGAAAGCCAGCTCGAGGCCTCGGTACTCGCCCATGAGGGCGGGCAGCACCCGCGGCGCGTAGCGGGCGAGGTCGTCCTTGGTCAGCATCCCGCCCCTGACATACATCTCTTCGTGAATCGCCTGGGCGATCTCGCCCTTGTAGAAAGCCTCGGGCCCGCCTTTGGCGATGAGCCTCAGGCTCCGGGCGAGGTCGGGCTGGCGGAAGATCTCGCCTTCGCCGACCATGGGCGTGCGGTAGATGTAGTGTCCGTCGCGGAGATAGTTGCGCGCCGTCGCCGGGAAGGCCGCCAGCTCCTGGCAGAACACCGCCGTCTCCAGCGCCACGTACCAGTCCGGCACGACGCCCTGCTCGGCCAGCGCGATCGCGGGCTGGAGGATGTCGGCCAGCTCCATGGTGCCCCAGCGCTCGAGCGCCAAGGTCAACCCGGCGACGGAGCCCGGCACCGCCACCGAGCGCGGCCCGAATACATTGGCGTCGCCCACGACGCGCCGCCATGGAAAGAGCGCGGTCGACACGCCCTCGCCCAGCTCGAAGCAGGTCTCGTGCGCGGCGGCGGGCGCTTCGACGTTGAAGTCGACGCAGACCGTTTCGCCCGACTTGGCCAAGTGAATCAGCATCGTCCCCCCGCCCGCCAGCGAGGACATGAAGGGCTCGACGACGGGCATCGCGAACGCGGTGGCCACGGCGGCGTCCACGGCGTTGCCGCCGCGCGCGAGGATGCCGGCGCCGACCTCGGCGCCCAGCGGGTGTTCGGCGACGACCATGCCGTGGGGAGCGATCGGCGTGCGCTTCGTCGCGGCGAGCTTCGAGCGGATCATGCGGTCTCCTTGGAGAAGTCGAAGGGATGGAGTCGGCAGCTCCAGACGCCCGCGTCGTTCTGGATGAGGAAGCAAACGCGCACGGCCGGGCCGGCATGCGCCGTCCACAGGAAGGCCGCCGCGTCCTCCGCCTCGCCGCACTCGTCGCAGACCCACGCCGTCCCGAACTGCTCCGGATCCTGCCGCGCCGCCTCGCAGGCTTCGGGCGTGACGAACAGAAAGCGCTCGCCCGGCAGAAACGCGCCGATGTCGTCGAGGTAGGGCAGGAGCGGCCGGTCCGGCACGGCGCGCCACGCGTCGAGAACGGGAAGCACGGGCGTCTCGGCCCGCGTGGCGACACGGTCCAGCGACTCGCTCAGCTCTCCGTGGGCCAGCGTGCAGTCGCCCAGGAATTCCCGGAGGTCGGCGAGCCCGACCTGTCCGCGGTAGAGCTGGTTCGCGAAATCGCCGCGTTCGAGCGGAGCCAGGAGAAAGTACGGCGAGGCCGGGGGCTTGTCGAGCGCGGGTCCGGCCACCTGGTAGAGCGGAACGCCTTCGGCGCTCTCGCCCCGCCCGCTATACCACAGGAGGGTCGCAGCATCACCGGGGGCAATCCACGCAGGCATTTCGGCCATCAAGGATTCCAACGCCTGGAAACTATACCATCGCCCAGTGCTCGAGAAGACCGGAGTTGCGAAACCTCGGTCTACTGGTCGTCGTCTTTGTCCCACTTGCTCCGGGTCCGAATCATGCTGACCACGGCCTTGTCGTCGACGTAGAGGACCCAGCCGAGCGGATAGACCCACGCCTCCTTGGCCTTGGTCTGGACCTGGGACCAGTGCCGCCTCGCCAGTGAAGCCATCAGCGCCGGGTCAATGGTCCGCTCGTCGGGGTCGTTCAGCAGCACCTTGACCTCCTCCTTCGTGCTGCCGATGCTGACCTGGCGCCAGAAGCGGAAGGTGCTGTACCGGGGCTCGTTCTCGAGCTCCGGATGCTCCCGAAGGTACTTGAAGACCCTCTCCTCGAGGTCCTCTTCGTAGTGCCGCTTCTCGTCCCACCCGAGATCGCGGCCGTTGGCGGCGAAGGACCGCGCGACCTGGATCTCCTGCGCGATCGGCCCGCGCGTCGTCTGCTCGATGACGGGAGGTGCGGTGGCGCAGCCGCCCACGAGGAACCCGGCCGCGACGACAACACGCAAGCGAAAGCCGCGCATGCAGGTCTCCTTTTATATCAGGGCCGACTCGAGTACGATGCCTCGGTCCACTACCCGGGCGGCCCGCCCCAGCAGTGCCGCCAGCGCCGGGGGCACCTCGGCCGCCTCCCCGAGCTGGCGCAGGAGATCGATGAGGCGCCGGAGGGCGCGAATCAGGTCTCCCTCGTGGCCGCCGAACGAGTCCTCTACGATACCAGACCAGTCGTCGTCTCCAGAAGCCCACCGGAAAACCGAGGGCATGAAGCCGGTGGAGACGCCGACGGGCATTGGCAGGTGGTGATGACGCTGGACCTCCAGCACGGTGTGGGCCACCGCCTCCAGGTCCTGGAGCTTGCGCTTGAGCTTGGGGCGCTTCTTCAAGAAGACGCGCGCGACCGCCGAATCCCCCGAGCGCGACTCCTCGATGAGACACGAGCAGAGGGCCGCGGCCTCGGCGAGCGTCGTGTCCTCGAGGACACCGCGGTCCACCATCTCCGCGACAAGGAGCTCGTTGTCGTGCCGGAAGCCGGCGATGAGCTGCCCCTTGGCCAGGAGCTTGTTGTCCTGGACGGCGCCGAAGCGCTCGAGCACGGACACCACGCGACAGAACTCCTGCCAGTAGGCGTTGCGGAAGGCGTCGAGCATCTCGCGCTTCTGCCCGAGGCGGCCTTCGAGCGCCTCGATTCCCTTCCACGCATGATCGCACTTGCTCTGACTGCCCCACGGGCACCGGTGGCACTCGATGGACGCGAGCTCGGCCTCGGGGCCGCGGTTCCGCTCGCGCTCGACGAGGTCCGGGATGGAGAGCCGCTCGAGCTGCTCGGAGACGCTCTTCGTGCGCCGCTCCCAGTCGCGCGGCAGGTGGAGCGGCGGCGTCTGCCAGAAGATCCTCTTGATGTTTCCTTCCTTCATCTGGACGGTGACGCCGTGAGGCAGGAGCACGGTCATCAGCGTGCGATGGCGGCGCCGGTCGACGCCGCAGATGAGCCCGAGGGAGGCGCCGCTCTTCCGCCTCACCAGCGCCAGGCGCCCCGGCTCGGCGGTGGCGGCCGAGCGCGCGCCGCCGCGCCCGGCCTTTCCGCGCGCCATGCGCTGCTGCTCGACCTGGGCGCGCGCCACTCGATAACGGCCGATGCGCGAGAAGTCGCCGCAGGGCGCCTCGAAGCGCCGGCCGTCCGCCACGGCCATCTCGAGGCTCGCGACCTCGGCTTCGAGGCCGCGGATCTTCTTGAGGTTCTGGTACTGCCCGAACGACGACTCGACCGTCCGCCGGATGGTCGCCATGTCCTGTCCCGTCGCCAGCAGCAGCGCGACAGAGCCGTAGCCGAGCTTGAACTGGCTCAGGATCGGCTCGGGCGGGCCGTCCACCACGCGCATCATGTCCTCGAGGCCGTCGCGGACGTCGAGGGCCATGACGCACTTGCCCTCGGGGTCGATGCCTCGGCGGCCCGCCCGGCCCGCCATCTGGGTGAGCTCGTTGTGAGTGAGCGAGCGGAAGCCGCGGTCCGTGCGCTTGGTCAGGGACTGCAGCACGACGCTCTTGGCGGGCATGTGGATGCCGAGCGACATGGTCTCGGTGGCGAAGACCACCTTGCAGAGCCCGCGCTCGAAGAGGAGCTCGATGAGGCGCTTCACCGAGGGCAGCACCCCCGCGTGGTGAAGCCCTACCCCCATCCCGAGCGCCTGGAAGATCGTCTGGTTGAGCGGCGACTCGGCGATGGTCGGCGTGTCCGAGACCGCCTCGCGGATGGCCTCGTCCACGTGCTGCCGCTGAGCCTTGCTCAGGAGCGGCTTGCCCTCCGCGAGGACCGTCTCCATCGCCCGCTCGCAGCCGGCGCGGCTGAAGATGAAGTAGATGGCGGGCAGCCAGCCGCGCGTTTCCAGCTCGTCGAGCATCACCGTGGGATCCACGACCCGGCGCGTGTACCAACGGCCCTTGTCGCTGTAGCCCCCCTCGCGCTCCTGGCCGAGGAGGCGCACCTTGCCGTTCCGGACGGTCTCGTACGCGTGGATCTCGCCCGAGAGATCGGCCACGAGGTATTGGAGGGGCACGCTGCGATGCGGGTGCGTGACGGGGACGATCGGGCGGTGGACGAGGCTGATCCAGTCGGCGATCTCGGCGATGTTCTTGACCGTCGCGGACAGCGCCACCAGCGTGACGTCCTTCGGCGCGTTGATGATGATCTCCTCCCACACCGTGCCCCGCCCCTCGTCGCCCATGTAGTGGCACTCGTCCAGCACCACGACGTCGAGGCCGTCGAGGCCTCCCGCGTAGAACATGTTGCGCAGGATCTCGGTGGTCATGACGATGACGGCCGCGCGCGCGTTGACCTTGACGTCGCCCGTCAGGATGCCGACGCGATCGGAGCCGAACTGCCGGCAGAAATCGGCGTACTTCTGGTTGGAGAGCGCCTTGAGCGGCGTGGTGTAGGCGATGCGGCGTTGGCGCGCGAGCGTGGCGTGAATGGCGAATTCCGCGACGAGCGTCTTGCCCGAGCCCGTCGGCGCCGAGACGATCACCGACTTGCCGTCCTGGATGGCGCGGATGGCCTCGAGCTGGAAGGGGTCCAGCGCGAACGAGTAGCGGGCCTTGAATGACTCCAGCAGGTCGTCGGTCACGTCCCGGCCTCCCCTCGACCGCCTCATCACCTTAGCACGGTCTTGCGGCGACGAGAAATCCCGCATAGGCTGTGCGGCATGAAGCTCACCGGCAAGATCGCGCTCATCACGAACGTCAGCGAGTTCATGGGTCCCGCCATCACCGAGGAGTTCTGCCGCGAGGGCGCCGCAGTGGCTCTCCACGACCGCGACGAAGCGGCGGCGAAGCCCCTCGCGGCGATCGCCGCCGGACTGGGCCGCGACGCGCTCGTCCTCGGCGGCGATCTCACCCGCCCGGCCGAGGCCGACCGCGTCGTCGACGCGGTGGTCGCGCGCTTCGGGAGACTCGATATCCTCATCAACAACAGCGCGAATCCACCCACGGGCAGCCCCACCGAGCTCGTGACGGACACCCAGTGGCGCGACATGATGTCGCGGCTGCTCGATGAGCCCTTCTACTGCCTGCGCGCGGCGCTCCGCGTGATGCGCCCGGCCAAGCGGGGCAAGATCATCAACATGTCCTCGGCCGCCGCTTTCCCGGGACTGGCCAACTATGCCGCCTACTCGGCGGCGCGCGCGGGAGTGAACGGCCTCACCAGGGCCGTGGGGCGCGAGGTGGCGCGCGACGGCATCCAGGTCAACGCCATCGCGCAGAACTACGTCGAGAACCCGACCTATTTCCCGCCGTCGCTCACGAGCGACCCGCAGAAGCTCGCGCGGATGGTCAAGAACATTCCGGCGGGCAGGCTCGCGCGCAGCGAGGAGTCGGCGAGGCTCGCGGTGTACCTCGCTTCGGAGGACGCGGATTTCTTCGTGGGACAGGTCGTGCCGTTCTCGGGCGGCTGGGTGACGCCGTGATCGTCTGCCACGTCAGCCTCACCGCCGCCGACGACTACCTCGAGCGCCGCGGAACGCACCGGACGGCGCACCTCGACCGGATCACGGAGCTGCGCGGGCGGGGCTTCGTCATCGGTGGCGGCCCCTCCCCCGACGGCAAGACCGCCGACATCGTCTACCGCGTCCAGCAGGCGACCGACATGACTCGGCTCATCGAGGAAGACCCCTACTGGACGGGCGGCGTCTGGAAGGCCTGGCGGCCGCGCGACTTCGCCCAGTTCCTCGAGCCCTGGGAGATGCCCCCGCTGGTGACGGACGGCTCGCGCAAGGTCACCATCGTGGAAGGCCTGGCCCCCGACGTGGAGATGGCCTCGTTCGCGCTGATCGAGGCGCGCGGCGGAGGCCGCATGGCCTTCGGCGGCTTCTTCCCCGGCGGGACGACCTGGGCGCTCATGCGCTCTCCAGACGCCGAGACCGCAATGGCCGAGCTCGAAGCCAGCGGCCTCTGGAAGCCGGGGAGCCTGACCGCCCGGCCGCTGCTGCACGTCCTCTAGCGCCGTCCGCCCTCCTCAGCGATTGAAGTCCCACCCGCGGTTATTTTTTGGGTTGACACAATCTTTTTAGTTAGGCTACCCTAAGTCATCGTGACTCAACCAATCGGAACCCGAAAGGACAACCGTGAATAGATGCGTCGCGCTGGTAGCCGCGCTGGCCTTGGTCCTGGGTATCGCCGCGCCGGTCATGGCGGCCGATCCCGCGGAGATTCCGCTCGTGATCGAGAAGAACCGCTTCGAGCCCGACGTCATCAAGGTCAAGGCCGGCGCGCCGTTCGTCCTCGTCATCACCAACAAGGACAAGGGGCCGGAAGAGCTCGACATGGCCCAGCCCCGCATCGAGAAGATCATCCCCGGAGGCAAGACGGTGCGCCTGAAGATGCCGGCGCTCAAGCCCGGCAAGTATCCCTTCGTGGGCGAGTACCACTCCGAGACGGCCAAAGCCACCATCGTCGCCGAGTAGACCGTCAAGCGATAGCATGGGCGCCACCTTCGTCATCACCCTTCGCGAGGCCTTCGAGGCCGCGCTCATCCTCGGGATCGTCTACGGCTATCTCGAGAAGATCAAGGCTCGCGACGGATACCGGTTCGTGACGTGGGGTGGCGCGCTGGGTCTGGTGGCCAGCGTGGGCGTGGGTGTGGCCGTGACCTACCTGTCCGGCCCGCTGCTCGACGTCGGGCCCGAGATCATCACCGTGGTCGTCATCTTCGCGGCCGTGGGGCTCCTCACCTGGCACGCGTGGTGGATGCAGCAGCACGCGCGATTCATCAAGGGGGACGTGCAGCACCGCATTGACGAGGCCCGGGCGCACAACCGTCTGTGGATCGTGGGGCTCATCGCGTTCACGGGCGTCTTCCGCGAGGGGGCGGAGACCGTCCTCTTCCTCTGGGGCATTCTGGCCCAGGCCGGCGCTGGCACAGGATGGGGCAGCCTGGCGGGCGGCGTGGCGGGCGTGGCGGGGGCGGCGGCGCTCGGTTGGGCCATCTTTCACGGCGGGCAGCACGTGAGCCTGCCCCGCTTCTTCAGCGTCACCACGGCGTTCATCATGCTG
>JBKPBU010000438.1:0-1490 GCA_046727015.1 Candidatus Methylomirabilota bacterium
GCTGCTGCTGCGAATGCGCACCCACGCGCTGGCCGAGGTACGCGATTACGCCGAGTCCATGCTCGTGGAGCTCCGCAAGGTCATCCCCGCCTTCCTCACGCGGCTGGACCGGCCCGACCGCGGCGGGGCGTGGAGCGGCTATCTCGAGGCCACGCGACGGGAGACCGCCGAGGTCGCCGCGCGGCTCCTGGCCGGGCTCGAGCCCGAGCCGCGCGGCGAAGTGACGCTGACGGACTTCGACCCGGAGGGGGAGATCAAGGTCGTGGCGGCCGCGCTCTACGTCTCGTCACGCCTGCCCGACGACCAGCTGCTGGCCGTGGCGCGCAAGCTCGGGCCCGAGGAGCGGCGCCGCGTGCTGGAGGCCTACGTGGGCACGCGCGCCAACCGCCGCCACAAGCCGGGCCGCGCCTTCGAGCGGACGGCGTACCGCTTCGACGTGCTCGGCGACTATGGCGCCTTCCGCGATCTCCAGCGCCACCGTCTGCTGACACTCGAATGGCAGCCGCTGTCCACGCGCCACGGCTGGGTCGGCTCCGACGAGATCGAGGCGGTGGGAGCGCTGGCCGACTGGCGGCGCGTGATGAGCGATTCGGCGGAGCTCTGCGAGGAGCTCGTGGCGGCGAGCCTCCCGGAGGTAGCGCCCTACGCGGTATCCATGGCTTATCGGGTGCGCTTCTACATGGAGCTCAACGCGCGCGAGGCCATGCACATGATCGAGCTGCGGACCACGCCGCAAGGGCACCCGGCGTACCGGCGGATCTGCCAGGCCATGCACCGGCTCATCGCCCTGGAGGCGGGCCATCCTGCCATCGCCGCCGCCATGTCCTTCGCCGACCTTTCGGACACCGAGGAAGGCCGGCTGGCGTCCGAGCGCGCCACGGAGCGGAAGCGCCGGACGAGCTAGTTCCCGCTGATCGTCAGCTTGGTCGCGACCCCGTTGACCTGGATCAGCGCCTTGTTCGGCGTGATCGTGCCGAGGCCGGCGTTCTTGATCGGTGTGCCGGTAATCTTGACGTTCGCCGCGAGCGCCCCGTCGGTGAGCGCGACGGGGATCCCGCCGATGTTGACGAATGCCAGCGAATTGGCGACGTTGACCATGTTACCCCCCAAGCCGCTGAAGGCGATCAGCGCGCCGCTGATGTTGACGATCGAGCCTCCGGCGACCGAGAGCAACACGCCGTTGTTGATGGTCAGCGTGCTCCCGTTGGCCAGGTTGACCAGATTGCCGCCGGCCTGAAGGAAGCTGCCGCCCGCCACCCTGATCAGGGCCGCGTTGTTCACGATGACGCGGCTCTGGTCGAGCGCGACGTAGGCGGCGGAATTGGTGATCTTCGACTGCGACGTCAGGTCGATCGCATTGCCGTTCGTCGTCAGCTGCGCCCCTGCGCGGAGATTCAGGAGGAGCGCGCTGGCCTGCAGGAGCGCCACGTCGATGGTCACCGCCCGCTGCGTTGTGACCGTGGCAGCGCTCATGTCGAGCAGGCCGCCGC
>JBKPBU010000439.1:0-1219 GCA_046727015.1 Candidatus Methylomirabilota bacterium
GCACCTCTCCTGGGCCGTCGGGCCCAAAGGCTTTTACTACGCGCCCGATCCCTCGAGCCAGCAGGCCTGCACCGTGGGCGGGAACATCGCCAATAACTCGGGCGGCCCGCACACGCTCAAGTACGGCGTGACGGTCAACCACGTGCTCGGTCTCGAGGTGGTGCTGCCCGACGGCGAGGTCATGTGGCTCGGCGGCAAGACCCGCGAGTCGCAGGGCTACGACATGGCGGGTCTCTTCGTCGGCTCCGAGGGCACCTTCGGCATCGCGACCAAGATCGTCGTGCGCATCCTCAAACAGTCACAGGCGGTCAAGACCGTGCTGGCCGTCTTCGATTCGATCGAGCAGGCCTCGGAAGCGGTCTCCGCGGTGATCGCGAAGGGGCTCATCCCCGCCGCGATGGAAATGATCGACCAGGTGACGATCGGGGCCGTCGAGGACGCCTTCGGCTGCGGCTACCCGCGGGACGCCGCCGCCGCGCTCCTGATCGAGCTCGACGGGCTCAGTGTGGGGATGGACGCGCAGGCCGAGCGCGTGATGGCCGCCTGCCGCGACTGCGGCGCGCGCGACGTGCGCGTGGCGCGTGATGAGGCCGAGCGCCAGCTGCTCTGGAAGGGGCGCAAGAGCGCCTTCGGCGCCTACGGTCGAATCTCCCCCGCCTACATGGTCATGGACGGCGTCATCCCGCGGACCAGGCTTCCCGAGGTGCTTCGGCGGGTCAACGAGATCGCGTCGGCGCACGGGCTCCGGGTGGGCAACGTCTTCCACGCGGGCGATGGCAACCTGCATCCGAACATCCTCTACGACCCGCGTAATCCGGGCGAAGAGGCGCGCGTCGTGGAGGCGGGCGGCGAGATCCTGAAAGTCTGCGCGGACGTCGGCGGCTCCATCTCGGGCGAGCACGGCATCGGCCTCGAGAAGATGGACTACATGTCCCTCATCTTCACCGAGGCCGATCTCGACTTCATGCGCAGGCTGCGCGAGGCCTTCAACCCGCGCAATCTCTGCAACCCCGGCAAGATCTTCCCCTCGCGCAAGGCCTGTGGCGAGAGCGGGCCCGCGTACCGCCCGCATCCCATCGAAGAGAAGGGCCTCGCCCAGCGCTTCTAGCGGGGCAGGGACGACCCCAGTGCCTGCCTCCCCTGTCGACGCGCTTCGCGGCATCGTCGGTCCCGCCCACGTGCTCACCGGCGCGGACTGCGGCCCGTACGTCCTCGACGG
>JBKPBU010000440.1:0-3020 GCA_046727015.1 Candidatus Methylomirabilota bacterium
GTGGCGGCGCTCCTGCTCACCTTCTGCCTCGCCATTCCGGTCGGCGTCCTCTCGGCCACGCGACGAGGCACCATGTTCGACTACTTCGGCATGGGCGCGGCCGTCCTCGGCCAGGCCATCCCGGGCTTCTGGCTCGGACTCATGCTGATCTATTTCTTCTCCGTGCGCCTCGGCTGGCTGCCCACGGGCGGCATGGGCGGTCTGGCCAACTTCGTCATGCCGTGCGTGGTGCTCGCGTCCTTCTACGCGGCGCGCATCGCGCGGCTCACGCGCTCCTCGGTGCTCGACACGCTCAACGAGGAGTACGTGCTGACGGCGCGGGCCAAGGGTCTCTCGGAGTGGATCGTGATCGGCAAGCACGCGCTCAAGAACTCGGCCATCCCGATCGTGACGCTGGCCGGGCTCGAGACGGGCCAGCTCCTGGGCGGCGCCGTGATCACCGAGACCATCTTCGCGTGGCCGGGGCTGGGCCGCCTCACCGTCCAGGCGCTCCTGAACCGCGATTTTCCCGTGGTGCTCGCCGCCGTCTCCGTCATCTCGGTCACCTACACGCTGATCAACCTTGCCGTGGATCTGCTCTACGCGTGGCTCGACCCGCGCACGCGCCGCGAGGTGGCCTTGTGACCGGCGCCGGGCTCCGGCGCAACGGCCTCGGCATGCTGGGCCTGGCCCTGGGCGGTCTGGCCGTGCTGGCGGCGGTCGCCGCGCCGCTGCTGGCGCCCCACGACCCGGTCAAGGGCGACTTCAGCCAGGGCCTCAAGCCGCCGGGCACGCCGGGGCACCCGTTGGGCACGGACCAGCTCGGCCGCGACACGCTCTCGCGCGTCCTCTACGGAGCCCGCGTCGCGCTCTTCATCGGGCTCTGCACCGTGCTGCTGACGGCGATCGTCGGCGGCCTGCTCGGACTCCTCGCGGGCTTTTTCGGCGGCTGGCTCAGCCAAAGCCTCATGCGCCTCTGCGACGTGCAGCTCTCCTTCCCCTTCATCCTGCTCGCGCTCACGATCAACGCCATCGTGGGGCTGGGGCTCCGCAACATCATCATCAGCCTGGCGGCAGCGGGCTGGGTCGTCTATGCTCGCGTCGTGCGCGGCGAGGTCCTCTCGGTGAAGCAGCGCGATTACGTCCAGGCGGCCTCGGCGCTCGGCACGGGCCGCGCCCGCATCCTGTTCCGCCACGTCCTGCCCAACGTCGCGCCGTCCATCATCATCGTGGCGAGCCTGCAGTTCTCGCAGTTCATCGTGGCGGAGGCGGCCATCTCCTTCCTGGGATTCGGGGTGCAGCCGCCGACGCCGGCCTGGGGCAGCATGCTGTCGGAGAGCCGCGACTTCCTCTACATCGCGTGGTGGCTGGCCGCCTTCCCCGGCGCCGCGCTCGCGCTGACGGCGCTGGGCATCAATCTCGTCGGCGACTGGCTCCGCGACGTGCTCGACCCGAAGTTCCGGGTGTAACGACCCTGATGGCCGGCGCTGTCTCGATCCGTAGGGGCCGTCCGGAGGATATCGGGCACGTGTTGGAGCTCTGGGCGCGTGCCGGCGCCTCGCCGAGGCTCACCGACACGCCGGACGTTCTGGCGCAGCTCCTGGAGTCAACGCAGTCCGTCCTCCTGCTGGCGGAAATCGACGGCGGACTCGCCGGGACAGTCATTGGCGGATGGGACGGCTGGCGGGGTAATATCTATCGGCTCGCGGTGGTGCCGGAGTACCGCCGCCGCGGTGTGGCCAGCGCCCTCATGCGTGAGGTGGACGCGGCGCTGGCGGCCCTGGGCGCGCGGAGGATCACCGCCCTGGTCGAGCGCGATCACCCGTGGGCCGTCGGATTCTGGAACGCCCTCGAGCGCGCCGGCTATCGGTACGACCCGACGATGACACGCTACGTGAAGAACTTTCAAGAACTCTAGGAACGAGGAGGACCAGTTGATGCGATTCCTGAAATCTCTCGCCGTGCTCGCGACCGTCCTGGCCCTGGCGCTTCCCGCCGCGGCCCAGGAGCGCATGAAGGCCGAAGAGGTGGTGGTCGCCTTCGCCGCCGAGCCGCGGACGCTCCTGCCGAACACCATCGTGGACTGGACCACCAACAACATGGTCGAGCACATGTACGACCGGCTGGTGGACCGCGACCCCAAGACCTACAAGCCCATCCCCATGCTGGCGACCTCCTGGAAGGTCGTGGACAGCACCACGTGGGAGTTCTCCCTGCGCTCGGGCGTGAAGTTCCACAACGGCGAGCCCTTCGACGCCCAGAGCGTCAAGGCGACGATGGACTACATCAAGGATCCCGCCAACAAGACCCACCACGCGCCGCGCTGGACACTCGTGAGGGAGGTCCAGATCGTCGACTCCGGCACGGTGCGCTTCATCACCGAGAAACCGTGGCCGGGCCTCATCGACCGCATCTCGCTGGGCGACGTGCTGATGATGCCGCCCAAGGCGCTGAAGACCGAGGGAGCGAAGGGGCTTCTCGCCAAGCCGGTCGGCACGGGGCCCTTCAAGTTCGCGGAATGGGTGCGCGACGAAAAGCTGGTCGTCGTGCGCAACGACGACTACTGGAAGGGCAAAGCCGAGCTGAAAAAGGTGACCTTCCGGTTCATCCCGGAGTTCAGCGCGCGCCTGGCCGCCCTCCTCGCCGGCGAGATCGACATCATGAAGGACGTGCCGCCCCACGCCGTCGACCTCGTGGATCGCAGCGGCAAGGCCGCGGTGCGCGCCACGGTCTCCTCGCGCATCAACTACCTGGCGCTCGTCACGCTCAAGCCGGGGCCCATGCAGGACATCCGGGTGCGCCAGGCCATCAGCCACGCCGTCAATGTGGACGAGCTGATCCAGCAGGTGCTGCGCGGTCGGGCGACCAAGATGTGCGGCCCGCTGTCGCCGATCAACGTGGACTTCTCGCCCAAGGTCCAGTGCCTCAAGTACGACGTCGCGCACGCCAAGAACCTCTTGAAGGCCGCCAACATCGATCCGGGCAGGCTCACGCTGACGCTCGACACGCCTTCGGGCCGCTATCCGCTCGACAAGGACATC
>JBKPBU010000441.1:0-2412 GCA_046727015.1 Candidatus Methylomirabilota bacterium
GCCTCGGGAAACTCCTCCTGGTAGATCATCGAGCCGATGATGCGCAGCTCGCGGCGGACGACCCCGAAGAAGTTCACCGTGGAAGCCTCGTGCGGAAGCCCGGTCAGCACCACCCGGCCGCCCGGGTGAGTCAGCTCGAGCGCCTGCTCCACTGCCACGCCCGTCCCGGCCGTCTCGATCACGAGATCCACGCCCTCGCGACCCGAAAAGGTGCGCGCCGCGTCCGCAGCGCCGGCTGCCCCGCTGGTCGTGAATTCGTCGGCGCCCATCGCTCGCGCCAGATCCTGCCGGTGCTCCGTCCGTCCGATCGCGAGCACGCGGACGCCCTTTGCCTTGAGGACCTGGATGGCGAGCAAGCCGAGCGCGCCCACGCCGAGGACCGCGGCCGACTCGCCGCGCTTCGCCTCGCCCCGCGTGACCGCGCGCACGACCACCGCCAGCGGCTCGGCCAGCATCAGCTGGTCGTCGCTGATCTCGGCCGGCGCCGGCCAGCAGCAGCGGGCGGGCAGGCAGGCCTGCTCGGCGAAGCCTCCATGGACGTCGATGCCGATGGCGGTGCGCGCGAGGCAGAGGTTGCGGTTGCCTTCGCGGCAGAGCGGGCAGATACCGCAGGAATAGTTCGGTTCCACCGCGACCTTCTGGCCGGGCTGGAGCGTCTGGACCTCGGAACCGACTGGGGGGCCGACCGCCACCACCTCGCCGATGAACTCGTGCCCCAAGATGAGCGGGTACTGCACGGCGCGGTCCCCGTTCCAGATCCGGTAGTCGGTGCCGCAGAGGCCCGAGGCGAAGACCTGCACCACGGCTTCGCCGGCTCCGGGGGTGAGGAGGGGCCGCGACTCGATGCGGATGTCACGGGGCCCGTGAAGCACGGCAGCGTGCATGCCGCTCATCCTACCGACTGTCCTCCCTCACGGCAAGGCGTGCGCGCGTTTACGCGGCGCTGTGGCCCCCGTCGAGAAAGACCGTCTGGCCCGTCATGTAGTCCGAGGCCGGCGAGGCCAGGTAGACGACGAGCGGGCCGACCTCCTCGATCCGCCCGGTCCGCCGCGCGGGCACGTCACGCAGGAGCCGCTCCCGCACCTTGGGATCGTCGAAGGCCTGGCTGTTCATATCGGTCACGAACCAGCCGGGCGCGATGGCGTTGACCTGGATGTTGTAGCGCGCCCATTCGACAGCGAGGGCGCGGGTCAGCGCCATGACGCCGCCCTTGGAGGCCGAGTAGGCGGCGTAGCCGGGCAGCCCCGAGGCGCCCAGGACCGAGGCGAGATTGACGATCTTTCCGGACTTCTGCGCGATGAGCCGGCCCGCCGCCGCGCGGCAGCCATTGAAAGCGCCGACCAGGTTGACCTCGACCGTTCGGCGGAACTCGTCGGGCGGCATCTCGGCCACCGGCATGATCGCGGCGACGCCGGAGTTGTTGACCACGATATCGAGGCGGCCGAGGGTCGCGGCCGCGCGCTCGACCAGAGCTTCGACCTGGCCATAGACCGTCACGTCGGTCGGTACGACGAGCGCGCGCCGGCCGAGCTTCTCGACGACGTGCGCGGTCTCCTCCAGCTCGGCCACCGACCGCGACGCGAGCGCGACGTCGGCGCCCGCCTCGGCCAGCGCCTGGGCCATGGCGCGGCCGAGACCGCGGCTCGCGCCCGTGACGATGGCGACCCTGCCGTCGAGCCGCAGGGCGTCGAGCGCTCCGCTCACTGGTACAGGGCGTCGAGCGCCGCGCGGTGCCGCTCGCTGATGACTTTCCTCTTCACCTTGAGGGTAGGCGTCAGGGCGCCGTTGTCCACGGTGAAGTCCTCGGGCAGGATCGTGAATTTCTTGACCTTGGCGTAGGACTGGAGCTCCGAGTTCTTCGCGTCGACGGTGCGCTGGACGCGCTCGACGATCTTCGGATGCTTCGCGAGCACGGTGGGGTCGCTGGCCATGATGCCCTGCTCGCGGGCGAACTTCGCGACCTCCTCGGGATTGAGCGTGATCAGGGCGACCGGGTACGGCCGCCGGTCGCCGTGGACCATGGCCTGGCTGATGAACGGATCGCCCTTGAGCAGGTTCTCGATGTTCTGCGGCGCGATGTTCATGCCGCCCGCCGTGACGATCAGATCCTTCTTGCGGTCGGTGATGAAGAGGTAGCCGTCCTCGTCCAGGCGTCCGATGTCGCCGGTCGCGAACCAGCCGTCCGGCAGGAAGACCTCGCGAGTCGCCTCCGGCTTCTTGAAGTACCCCTGGGCGATATTGCCGCCGCGTCCCAGGATCTCGCCGTCGGGCGCAAGCTTGATCTCCACGCCCGGCAGCGCCCGGCCCACCGAGCCGAACTTGAAGCCGTCCTCGCGATTGTTGGTCAGCACCGGGCAGGTCTCGGTCAGGCCGTACCCCTCGAGGATGAGGATGCCTGCGGCGTGAAAGAAC
>JBKPBU010000442.1:0-3178 GCA_046727015.1 Candidatus Methylomirabilota bacterium
CGGCGCAGGGCCGCGGCCACCGGCGGCATGAGGAGCCGCGTCGCCGGCCTCGCCCGCCCGCCGAAGTACTCGTGGTACAGGTCCCAGACGTAGCGCATGGGCGTGAAACAGTAGCAGACGTGCAGCGCGCCCGGCGGGACCCGGACGCCTTTCGCGACCGCATGGCTCGACGACAGCACCAGATCGTGACCGGTCAGGTCCAGCCCGCGTATCGCGGCCGGGAAGAGCGGCAGGTAGTTGCGGTACCGGCGCCGGGCGCCCGGGAGCCGCTGGATGAAGGACGTGACGATTCTCCGCCCCTCGATCGCGGGCGACACCGAGCCCGGCACGTGAAGCAGGGTGTAGAGGTCAGCCGCGGGGAAGAGCTCGCAGAAGACCTCGAGGCAGCGCTCGCCGCCGCGCATGCCGGTGAGCCAATCGTGAACCAGCGCGACCTTCAGACGGGAATCTGGCGTCCGGCCGGTGGCCATTCCGCCTCGCGGGGCGGCGCTCAGCGGGACGACGCGCGTGTCCGCTGCCGCCAGTAGTCCAGGAGCTCCGTGAGCGTCTGCTCGAAGGGAATCTCGACCTTCCAGCCGGTGGCCTTGTGCACTTTGCCCGGGTCGCCCTCGAGGATCATCACGTCGGAAGGACGCAGCCGCGCCGGATCGGTCTTGACCGTGATCCCCTTGACCGTGGAGAGGTTCAGCACGAAGTCGAGCACGGCCTGGATGGACCACGAACGCCCCGAGCAGAGATTGTAGACCTCACCGGGCTCCCCGCGCTCGAGCAGGAGCCAGTACCCACGCACGATGTCGCGCACGTCGGAGTAGTCGCGGCGAGGAGTCAGGTCCCCGACATAGACCACCGGCTCGCGCAGGCCGGCCTCGATCTCGGCCACCTGCCGGGCGAAGTTCGATGTGACGAAGACGTCGCCGCGCCGGGGCCCCTCGTGGTTGAAAGCCCGCGTGCGGATGATCGGCAGGCCGTAGCTCTTGAAGTACTGGTAGGCCATCATGTCCTGCGTGACCTTGCTCACGGCGTACGGCGAGAGCGGCCTGAGCGGGCTGGTCTCCCTGATCGGCAGCTCGTCATCGAGGACCAGCCCGTATTCCTCGCTCGAGCCGGCCACCAGGAACCGCGGCGACATCTTGAGGCCGCGGAGGGCCTCCAGCAGGTTGACCTGGGAGATGATGTTGGTCGTCAGCGTCTCCGCCGGCGCGTGCCAGGACACCCCGACGAAGCTCTGGGCGGCCAGGTGCACGACGTAGTCGGGGACCGAGATCTCGAGCAGCGCCCGGACGGAGGACACGTCCCGCAGGTCGGATTCGATGAAGGTCACCTGCTCGCGCAGGTGCTCGATGTTCTCCGTCTTGCTCCGCCACCGGTTCGAGCCGAAGACCTGCGCGCCCTTGGACAGGGCGTACTCGGCCATGTGGCTCCCGACGAACCCGGTGATGCCGGTGATCAGTACTCGCATCCGCGACGCTCCAAGGGAGGATTCGCGCACTCGCGCGACTTCACCGATTATACGCCAGGGGTCGAGGCCCGTCCCCCAGCAAAACGCCGGGCCGCGGCCCGGTAGAGGTCGGCCGTCTCGGCGGCCATGCGGGATGACGCGAAGCGCTCCTCCACCCGCCGCCGTCCCGCCTGCCCCATGACTTCGCGGCGGGCGGGGTTGCCCAGCAAGGCGTCCATGGCGCGACCGAGGGCCGCGGGATCATCGGCCGGTACCAGCACTCCCGTGACACCGTCTTCCACGGCATCGACGTGCCCGGACACGCGCGTGGCGGCCACCGGCAGGCCACAGGCCATGGCCTCGAGCAATGCCAGCGGCAGGCCTTCCCTGCGGGATGCCGATGCGTAGACGTCGAGCGCCGGGAGAAGCCGGGACGCGTCGGCCACGACGCCCGCGAAGCGCACGCGCGCGCTGACACCGAGCGAGGCGGCCAGCGCGCGGAGCCGCAGTGCCTCCGGCCCGTCGCCCACGACGAGGAGGCGCGCGGTAGGCTGATCTGCCGTCAGGGCGGCGAAGCCGCGCAACAACACGTCGAGCGCCTTGACCCGATCGAACCGCGCCACCGTGCCGATGACCAGCGCGTCCGGCTCGAGACCGAGTGCTTTTCGCGCCGCCGGCCGCGGCGTCGCGGCCAGGGCGATTCGACGGGCATCGATGCCGTTGACGATGACGTGGGATCGGCCCCGCGGAGCCAGGCCGAGCACTGCGGCATCTCGCGCCTCGCTCTCCGAGACGTAGACGACGGCCTCCGTCATGCGGGCGAGCCGGCGCTCGAGCGCCAGGTAGAGGCGGTCCAATCCCGCGGGGTAGCCCGCATAGTGAATCCCGTGAAAGGTGTGGACGGCCGGCACCCCGGCCCGCCGCGCCGCGAGCCGGCCGTAGAGTCCCGCCCCCTTGCCGTGGGAGTGGACGAGATCGATTCCGCTCCGCCGGATGAGGCCAAGCACGGCAGCCAGCGGCCGGGCGCCCAGCCGGTCCGTCGCGATCTCGACGAACGGCATGCCGCCCTCGCCGAAAATTCTCGCGTACGGCCCATCGGAGGGACCCGCGACGGTGACGGCGAACTCGGGCCCCGCCAGATGCCCGGCGAGCTCGCGCACCTGGGCCGGGCCGCCGCCCAGACCGGTCGAGACGACAAGCTCGAGGACGCGGAGCGGCCCGGCCATCTCAGCGACTCCGAAGGCGGCGGACAAAGCGACGCGCGGTCTCCGGGAGAGCCTGCGCGAGCAGCGGGCGGAGAACGAAGAGCGCGCACCACGGCGGGTATGCCCCGCTCCGCACCGCCCGCCATCTGACGCTCGCCTCCGCCCTCGCGCGCTCGGTGTGCCGCGCCGCCGTGACACGACCCGGCAGGAGCCGGCGGACGACCAGCAGCTCCGGCAGGTTCGCCATCAGCGTCACGCGGCTCATGCGCATCCACAAATCGTAGTCCTGGGCGACGGGGAAGGCAGGGTCATAGCCTCCCGCCTGCTCCATCACGGACCGCCTCATCACGACCGAGGAGTGCACGAACGGGTTGCGGCGGATGAGCGCGCGCCGGATCTCCGCGTCGCCCGTTGGAGGGCGCAGGATCGCGACCTCGCGACCGGCGGCGTCGACCTCCCGCGCGGCCGTGCCGAGCAGCCCGACGTCCGGGTTCCGCGCGAGAAACCCCAGCTGCCGATCGAGGCGCTCGGGCAG
>JBKPBU010000443.1:0-13141 GCA_046727015.1 Candidatus Methylomirabilota bacterium
AAGTCGTCGAGGCCCTCGATCGTCGCCGTGCCCCGGAGGAAGCCCTCGGTGGTGCGCCGCGCGATGTCGTGGATCTTGCCGCTGAAGAGCCGGGTCCCGGCTTCGACCTCGAGCACCGCCTCGATCGGATCGCGGTGGGCCCGCCGCGCGGCCTGCACGGCCCGGCCGATGCCAATGGCCTTGGAGGTGGAGCCGAGGATCGCGCACTCCTTGACTTCCTTGCCGGTCCGCGGAGCCTTGCAGGTGGAGGCGATGGAGCCCACCTCCACGCAGGCCTTGCGGCTGATCCGCTCCATCCATTTCCAGCTCGCCGCGCGCGCGACTACCACCGCGTTGTCACGGACGTCGGCGAGGGTCAGCGGGTACATCCTGAGATCGTGGATGGCGAAGCTGGTCATCTGCGCCTCGGGGAACGCGCGCCCCATGCAGTCGGCGTCCACGACGGGCAGGTCCAGGAGGGCCGCGGCCATGAAGGGCTGGATCGAGTTGCCGCCACCGATCTCGAGCGACATGACCGCGCGGAACTTCCGACCGAGGTACTCCTCCATCATGGTGACGGCGAGCGCCATCGTCTTCGGATCCGTCAGACGTTCCTGGCCGACCAGCGGCGCGCCCATGTTGGAGACGACCGCCACCAGATCGTCGTCGGCGAGCTCGGCGGCCGCCATGAGCCGGCACACCACGCCCTGCCGGTAGAGCTGACGCATGTTGAGCAGCGCCAGGTACGGGCTCCCGCCGCCGCCCGTGCCCAGGATCCAGGCGCCGATGGCCAGGCTCTCGATCTCATCTTCAGTGACCAGGCGCATCAGGTCTGTCTCATCAGAAGCCGGTGAACTCCTCGAGCCCCATGAAGCGTGCGATGCCCAGGACGAGCACCAGCGCCACTCCAATCGCGAAGGCGGACACCGCGGCTGCGGTAGGGTCGAACGAGTACTTGAGATACGCGAAGAGCTCGATGGGAAGCGGGGTCAGCTTCGAGCTGGTGAGGAAGAGCGACAGGGTGAAATTGTCGAAGGAGATCGCGAAGGCGAAGATCGCCCCCGCCACCACGCCGGGCTTGATCACCCCCAGCGTGATCTCGAAGAACGCCCGCACCGGGTTGGCGCCCAGGCTCTGCGCGGCCTCCTCCAGCGCGATGTCGAAGTGGGTCAGCGTGGCGGTGACCGTGCGGATCACATAGGGTGTTGTCACCACGATGTGGCCGATGAGCAGCGCCGCGTAAGAGGCCTGCATCTTGAGCAGCGTGTAGAACTGCAGCAGCGCGACGCCGGTGAGGATCTGGGGCATCAGGAGCGGTGACGTGACGAATGCGTTGAGCAGCTCCCGGCCTCGGAAGCGCCCGCGTACCAGCACGATGGCGGCCGCCCCGCCGATGACGGTGGAGGCGGCCGCGGTCCAGAAGGCCAGCCCGGTGGAGAGCCAGAGGGCCTGCATGAACTCCCGGCGCTGGAAGAAGTTGGCGAACCACTTCAGCGAGAATCCCTGCGGGGGAAAGGTGAAGTAGTTGCCAGCGTTGAAGGCGGCCAGCACCACGACGACCATCGGGAGCAGCAGGAACGCGTAGACGAGACCCACCACCGCGCGCAGGATCACACGATCCCTCGGAGCGCGCGCTCGGTCACCTTGATGTAGACGCCGATCAGGGCCACCGAGATCAGGAGCAGCACGAAGGCATTGGCCGCGCCGAACGGCCAGTCGAATACCGAGAGGATCTGCTCGTAGACCACCATCGGCAGCACGTGCACCTTGAAGCCACCCACCAGGATCGGCACCACGAACGAGCTGATGGCCAGGGAGAACACGAGCAGCGAGCCCGCCAGGATGCCGGGGAGCGAGAGCGGCAGGGTCACCTCGAAGAAGGCACGCCGGGGCGAGGCGCCCAGGGTCTGCGAGGCCTCGATGAGCTGGGGCTCGATGCGCTTCAGCACGCCGGTGAGCGACAGCACCATGAACGGCAGGAACACGTGCACGAGCGCGATCACCACGCCGAACTTGTTGTACATGAGCGGCAGCGGCTTGCTGAGCCATCCGCGCTGCACGAGGGTCTCGTTGATGAGCCCGCGATCGGCGAGCAGGATCATCCAGCCATAGCAGCGGATGACGATGCCGACGAGGAGCGGAGAGAGGATGAAGACGATCAGGAGCGGCTTCCATCGCGAGCGGGTCAGCGCGAGATGGTAGGCGAGCGGATAGCCCAGGAGCAGGGAGACGGCGGTGGTGATCACTCCCAGCCAGAGGGTATCCGCGAGCACGCTCAGGTAGTAGGCGTCGGTGAAGAAATGGATGTAGTGCTGCGGGGTGAAGGCCCAGTCGAGCTGCCCGTACGACTGCCGCGAGAAACTGATCGCGAGCATCAGCAGGAGCGGGGCCACGAAGAAGACCGTGAGGAGCAGGACGTACGGCCCCAGCAGCAGGACGCGGGCGCGGCCCTTCACGCCGTTCGAGCGCCGGCTTCGGAGCCCCCCTCCGAGATTAGCTCCGCGGCCACGCGGGCCACGAGGAGGTTCGCGAGCAGGGTGGGCACGCCGGTGAGGGACGCGATCTCCTCGCGCGTCTTGCGGCCGAATCCCATGCAGTCCATGACCACGAGACCCGTGCCGCCGGCGCGCAGCGCGTCAGCGGCTCGGCGGACCGCGGCGGGATCGGTCTCCTCGTAGGGCGAGAGCGGGACGACGTGGGCGTCGAAGCCCGAGGCGCGCCAGCGCGCGGTGGTCTGCGAGACGTGCCGCTCGGACGGAGTCAGCACGCCGAGACGGCCGGGAAACGTCGTGGCCCGGAGGAGACCGAGGAGGAGCTGCTGCGGCTCCAGGAACGGGCGCCGCGCAGCGAGCCGGGGAAAAGCCCCCGTGCACAGCAGCACGTTGAGTGCGACGCCCTGGTCCTCGAGCGCGGCGATCCGCGCCTCGACGCGGGGGATCATGTGGCTCTTGCCCACGAAGACCGACGAGCCGTCGGCCAGGCGCGTGACGAGGATTTCGTCGTCACCCTCGGGCGCGAGCGTCGCGATCTGGTCGCGGTTCAGCCCGTCGAGCGCGCCTGCCTCGACGATCTCCACGTCGCCGCCGAGCATCGCCGCCATGTCCGGCACCACGTCACTGCGGGGTGATTGCCCGACCGTGATCAAGCCGACTTTCGTCATGCGCGTTCCTCCTCGATGATGCGGGCGTCGGCAGCCACCCATCCGGCCCGCACGCGGGCACCGGCCGAGAAGCGCACCTCGCCGAGCTCGAGGGCCTGCAGCTCGAGCCCGGCGTCGCTCTTCAGGAGATACCGGACCGTCTCGCCCTGGTAGACGACGTGGGCGACCGTCATGGGAAGCACGGTGTCGACCGCGCCGGTGGGCTCGAGCCGGATCCGCTCCGGGCGGAGGGCGAGGGCGACGGCGGCCCCGGCGGGCGCGGCGCCGGTAGCCGCGAGCGTCGCGCTGCCGC
Source organism: Candidatus Methylomirabilota bacterium (assembly GCA_046727015.1). Taxonomy (GTDB): domain Bacteria; phylum Methylomirabilota; class Methylomirabilia; order Rokubacteriales; family CSP1-6; genus AR37. Next base: position 3,432 of record JBKPBU010000443.1, read on the forward strand.
ACTCCACCCTGCCCGCGCCGGCCGCCCGACCGGACAGGAGATTGATGTTGCCGATGAAGCCGGCCACGAAGGCGGTCGCGGGCGTCTCGTAGAGCCCGCGCGGCGGGGCGACCTGCTCGACGCGCCCGCGGTACATCACCGCGATGCGGTCGGACATCGTGAGCGCCTCCTCCTGGTCGTGCGTCACGTAGATCGTCGTGATGCCCACCTCGCGCTGCAGGCGCTTGAGCTCGATCTTCATGTGGTCGCGCAGCTTCTTGTCGAGCGCGCCCAGCGGCTCATCGAGCAGGAGGACGGCCGGCCGGGTGACGAGCGCGCGGGCCAGCGCCACCCGCTGCTGCTCGCCGCCCGAGAGCTGGCCGGGATAGCGCTCGCCGTGGCCGGGAAGCTGGACGAGGGCCAGCGCCGCCGCGACGAGCCGGGCGATCTCCGCCCTCTCCACGCGCTGCATGCGGAGACCGAAACTCACGTTCTGTGCCACGGTGCGGTGGGGGAAGAGGGCATAGTGCTGGAACACCATCCCGACGCGCCGGAGGTGCGGGGGCACCCGGGTGACTGTTCGCCCGTTGATCGCCACCTCCCCCGCGTCCGGCGTGACGAAGCCCGCCACCGAACGCAGGGTGGTGGTCTTGCCGCACCCGGAGGGGCCGAGGAGCGTGAAGAACTCGCCGGGAGCCACCGAGAGCGACACTCCGTCGAGCGCCCGCGTCGCGCCGTAGCGCTTGGTCAGGTTGACGAGCGTGACGGTGTCGCTGGCGCCGGGCGTCTCGGTCAACGCATCTCCTTGTTCCACTTCTCGGTCCACTGCGGCCGCTGCTTGGCCACGTACGCCCAGTCGAAGAGCACGAGCTTGTCCACGTCGGCCGGCCCGCTCACGATCTTCTTCGCCACGTCCGCCGGGACCTTGACCGTCTTGTTGGTCGGGCTCCAGAAAAGCTCGGTGGCAAAGGCAAGCTGCACCTCGGGCGAGATATAAGCGTCGATGAACTTCCACGCCAGCTCTTTGTTCTTCGAGCCCCGCGTGACCTGAACGATCTGGTCGAGGATCGGCTGGCCCTCGCTGGGAGCCACCCAGTCGACGGGGATGCCCCGCTTTTGCAAATCGTGGGCGGCGGCGTCGTGGAGCACCGCGAGCACGACTTCCTTCTGCTCGAGCTGCTTCTCGACGGTGCCGGTGAAGTCCACCAGCTTGGGCTGGGCGCGCTTGATGGCGGCGACCCCGGCGTCGATATCGAAGTAGTCCTTGCCATAGAGCTTCGCGGCGACGAACAGGAAGTTGATGCCGAGCGTGTTGCCGATGACGTAGGTCGCCCGCTTGCCGGTGTACGCCTCGTCCCAGAAGTCCTTCCAGGAGGTGGGCTTCCTGATGCCGGAGTCGGTGCGGTAGGCGAGGCCGATGCGGCCCCAGAACATGGCGAGGCTCGTGTCGCCGATGAGCGCCTTCGGGTAGAGGTTCTTGATATTGGGCGCGAGGGCCTCGTTGCGCTTCTCGAAGAAGCCGCGCTCGCGCGGGATCGGGAAGGCCGGCTCGTTGCCGAAGACCACGTCGTAGGGCGGATTGTCGGGGCCGGCCGCGAGGAGCTTGGCCACCCACTCCGTGGTGATGCCGGTGACGATCTCGACCTTCACCCCGTGCTTCTTCTCGAAGGGCTCCACCAGGACCTTTTTCATCACCTCCTCCCACCGGCCGCCGTACCCGGTGACGACGAGGGTCTTCTGCTGGGCGGCCGCGCGAGGAACCGGCACGAAGGCGGCGGCGAGGATCGCGATCAGGACGAGCATCAGACGAGAGCGCATGAGCAGGCCTCCGGGAGAGTTTTGACCTTTGCTTGTCTCACGAACGCGGGCGATTATCAAGGTCTGGCTTCGCCTCGCCGCCTCTTGGCGCTGAGAAGGTGTAGACTGGCCCGAGGAGGTCAACATGGCAACGACCACACCGAAACTGACGACAGCCACGCCGATCAGCCTGCCGCCTCTGCCGTGGCCCGAGGACGCTCTCGAGCCCTTCATCTCGAAGAACACCATCGGCTTCCACTACGGCAAGCATCACAAGACCTACGTGGACAAGCTGAACGAGCTCATCGCGGGCAAGCCCGAGGCCGCCATGCCGCTCGAGGACATCGTCAGGAAAACGGTCGGCAACCCGAAGAAAGTGCAGATCCTCCACAACGCCCAGCAGACCTGGAACCACACCTTCTACTGGAACAGCATGCGGCGGAAAGGCGGCGGGGAGCCGCCGAGGGAGATCGCGGAAAAGATCCGGAGCTCGTTCGGAGGCTACGACGTTTTCAAGAAGACATTCGCCGAGGCCGCGGTGGGGCAGTTCGGCAGCGGCTGGGCGTGGCTCGTCGCCCAGGGCGGCAAGCTGAAGGTCGTCGCCACTCCCGACGGCGACGATCCCCTTCCCACGAGCGCGACGCCGCTTCTCACGCTGGACGTGTGGGAACACGCCTACTACCTCGACTATCAGAACCGCCGGAAGGACTACGTCACCGCCGTCATCGACAACCTCCTGAACTGGGACTTCGCGACCCAGAATCTTGCGCATGGAAACGAGCGGCGGGGGCAGCGCCCTCGGCGGTGAGGCTCTCGTGACGGCTAGAGATGGCGGATCTGGGGCATCACGTCGCGGCCGATGCGCTCGAACGAGCGCAGCATGAGCTGATGGTCGCCCACGATGTGGCGCACCATCACGTAGTCGAAGCCCATGTCCCGGTAGCGGCGTAGAGCCTGGACGACGGTGTCGGCGCTGCCCACGAGGAGCTGATCGAAGCCGGTGCCGCGATACCCCTCGGCGAGTATGGCGCCGACGACGGCGCGCGCCGCCTCGTCGGACTCGCCGACATAGATGTCCCGGCGCAAGACGGGTCGCGGTGGGCGGCCGGCGCGCGCCGCCGCGGCCCGATAGAGCTCGAGTTGCCGCCGGAGATCCTCGTCCGCTGCGTTCTGCCCCGTCAGCCAGGCATCGCCGAGCCGTCCCGCGCGCTCGGCGGATGCGGGCACGGTCCCGCCGAGCCAGATCTCCACGGGCACCCGGGGTAGCGGACTGATGGTGGCGCCCTCCAGGGTGTAGTAGCGGCCGCGGTGGGTGACGCGCTCGCCCGAGAGGAGGGCCCGGACCACCGCCACCACCTCGTCGAGGCGGCCCACGCGGCTGCGCTCTTCCATGCCGAAAGCCTGAAACTGCTGCGGGCGGCCGCCGAGGACGAAGGTCACGATCAGCGGTCCCTCGGCAAACGCGGCGAGCGTGCCGATCTGCTCGGCCAGCAGGAGCGGTTGGTAGAAGGGGGCGAGCAGGACAACCCCGAGGGGCATGTCACCGGTTACGCTCATCAGCCGGGCGACGGTCGGCAACGGGGAGAAGGTGGCGGCATAGGCAGGGTCGGCGGCGTGACTGTCGCCGGTCAGCAGCGCGGCGAGGCCGGCCGCGCGCGCCGCCGAGGCGACCTCCATCAGGTTGCGCGCCTGTTCGTCCGGCGCATACGCGCCCATCGGCCGCTCGATGAACGCCCCCTTCGGCATAGACGCGAGGAGGCCGCGAAATCGTTCATGGGTGGCCGGCGAGGTGGGAAACAGGAATCGAACCGAGGTGCCGAGCTTCATGTGGGCGATGCGTGCGCGGGCCCGAAGGCGGACGCCAGCTCCTCGAGTCGCTCCCGTGTCCCTTTGATCCGCGACTTGGCGAGCCAGCGGCGGCGCCCCGCACGGTCGGCACCGAGAAATCTCACCCACCCTTCCGGGGACGTCTCGACGACGACGTCGGCATCCGACTCGCCCCGCTGCCGCGACCAGCTCCGGCCGTCGAAGCGAAGCGTATAGCTGCGATCGCCCGCGAAGCGCACGGTCCACGCGACGGGATGCGCCGGGCGCACCCCGCGGCGATCGAGGTATCGCGTGACGCCGTCCAGGGCGCGGCCGGGGTGAATCGCCTCGCCGGGGCGCGGCCGCCCCAGCGCATGGTCGATGCCCCAGACCAGCAGCGCGTCGATCACGGGCGCGAGGGCCTGGCCCTTGGCCGTCAGGCGATACCAGACCTCGCGCGGGCTCGCCGCCTCGCGCTCGATGACGTCCTCCTCTTCCAGCGCGCGGAGGCGGGCGCTCAACCCCTTCGGGGTGATGGCCGTCAGCGAGCGGCGCAGATCACTGAATCGACGCGGACCCGCCAGGAGATCGCGGACGACGAGCAGCGACCACTTCTCCCCGATCACCTCGAGAGCGCGCGCCGCCGGGCAAAAGTGCTGATAGCCGATCCTCGATCTCGCCATGGTCCCTTTTCGGGTTGACAGCATGATATCTAAAGTATACCATTCCGATATCTAAAATATACTAAAGATATCGCGGGGCGCCGGAGAGTCGGCCGCTGATACGATCCGCGCCTGGTCAAGGAGACGCCCAGATGAATACCGCCGTCGGAACCGAGAGCCCGGCTGAGTGGAAGCCGACCGCGTGCATCCTGTGTGAGTGCAACTGCGGAGTCCTGGTGCGGCTCGGCGGGGAGGACGGCCGCCGCCTCGAGCAGATCCGTGGGGACAAGGCCCACCCGGCCTCCAAGGGATACACGTGCCAGAAGGCGCTCCGGCTCGACCACTACCAGAACGGCCGGGGTGAGCGGGTGCTCCATCCCCTGCGCAAGCGAGCGGACGGCTCCTTCGAGGAGATCGACTGGGACACCGCCATCGCGGAGGTCGCGGCCCGGCTGGCCGCGGTTCGCGACGCCTACGGCGGAGAGACGATTCTCTACTACGGCGGCGGAGGCCAGGGCAACCACCTGGGCGGCTTCTACAGCACCGCGACGCTGAGGGCCTTCGGTGCGAAGTACCGCTCGAGCGCCATCGCCCAGGAAAAAACCGGCGAGATCTGGGTCAACGGGCTCATGTTCGGCACGCCGGTCCGCGGCGATTTCGAGCACTGCGAGGTCGCCGTGTTCGTGGGCAAGAACCCGTGGCAGTCGCACAGCATCCCCCACGCCCGGCTGACCCTGCGGAACATCGCCAAGGACCCTGCCCGCTCGATCATCGTGATCGACCCTCGCCGGACGGAAACGGCCGAGCTCGCCGAGTTCCACCTGCAGGTGCGGCCGGGCCGGGACGCCTGGCTCCTCGCGGCGCTGGGCGCCGTCCTCGTCGAGGAGAAGCTGACCAATGCCGCGTGGCTCGACCAGCACGCCTCAGGGGTGTCCGACGCGATCGCCGCCCTGTCCGCGGTGCCGATAGCGGACTACTGCAGGATCAGCGGGGTCGAGGAAGCGCTCGTGCGGGCGGCGGCCCGGCGCATCGCCCGCGCCTCGAGCGTGGCGGTGTTCGAGGACCTGGGCGTCCAGATGAACCGGCACTCCACGCTCGTGAGCTACCTGGAAAAGCTCGTGTGGGTGCTCACCGGCAACCTCGGCCAGCCGGGGGCGCAGTATGCGCCGGCGACACTCGTGCCCATCGTGCGCGCCAGCAAGAGCGAGCTCGATCCGCGCACCGCACCCGTCAGCCCGGTGGTGGGGGCGAGGATCCTGAGCGGCCTCGTGCCGTGCAACATCATCCCGGAGGAGATCCTCACCGAGCATCCCCGGCGCTACCGGGCGCTGATCGTCGAGTCGGGGAACCCGGCGCACTCGATCGCGGACAGCCAGCGCATGCGGGAGGCCCTGGACGCGCTCGAGGTCGTGGTCGCCATCGACGTGTTCATGACCGAGACGGCCCGTCTGGCGGACTATGTCCTCCCCGCGGTGACCCAGTTCGAGAAGTACGAGGCGACTTTTTTCAACTTCGAGTTCCCCCGCAACGTCTTTCATCTCCGTCACCCGCTGCTCGCGCCGCCGGACGGGCCCCTGCCCGAGCCGGAGATCCACGCACGGCTCGTCGAGGCCGCCGGCGTGTTCAGCGATCAGGAGCTGGAGCCGCTTCGCGCGGCGGCGCGGCGGGGTCGACGCGAGTTCGCGACGGCCTTCGCCGAGGCCACCAAGGCCAACCCGCGCCTCGGCGCCGTCACCCCGATCGTGCTGTATCGCGCGCTGGGCCCCACGCTGCCCCACGGGGCCGCCTCGGCGGCCGCGCTGTGGACGGCGGCGCACCGATGCGCGGCACTGAACCCCGCCAGTGTTCGCCGAGCCGGATTCGGCGAGGGCTTCGAGGCGGGCGAGAGGCTTTTCGATGCCATTCTCGCCAGCCCTTCAGGCGTCGTGTTCGCCGACGACGAGTACGACGAGACGTGGCGGCGAATCCAGACCGACGATGGACGCGTCAACCTCAACATCCCGGAGCTCCTCGGCGAGCTGGCCGCGCTTCGTCAGGAGCGGCCGCCCGGCGACGATCCCGCTTGGCCCTTCCTGCTTTCCGCGGGAGAACGGCGGTCATTCACGGCCAACACGATCATGCGCGATCCCGAGTGGCGCAAGAGCGACCAGGGTGGCGCGCTTCGCGTCTCTCCCGGTGATGCCGCCCGGCTCGGCATTGCCGACGGCGGGCGCGCCCGGCTCAGCACGAAGCGGGCCAGCGTCATCGTCACGGTGTCGGTGGACGATGCGATGGCCGCGGGGCACCTCGCCCTTCCGAACGGACTGGGCGTCGACCATCCCGAGGGCGACCACCGGGTGCGAACCGGAGTCGCGCCGAACGAGCTCACGGCCAGCGAGGATCGCGATCCCTGGGTGGGCACGCCCTGGCACAAGAGCGTCGCGGCGCGTCTGGAGGCAGTGCCGGCGGTCACGTCGCCGCGGCCCTGATTCCGCTGATTTAGCGGACGCCTTTGTTCGGGTTGATCAGATATTTCTCGCCGGTGGCCTGCTTGCCGTAGATGGCGATCTCCTCGAGCCGGAGCGCCTCGGCGAGAGAGACTTCCTTCGTGTACGTGCTCGCAAACGTGGACTTGATCTCGGCGGCCACTCTCTCCCGCAGCTTCTGGGCGGCCTCGAATCCGATCTTCTGCAGGAACGGGGTGAGCAGCCAGCCGCCGATGCCCCAGGCCATGCCGAAGGCGCGGTTGAACTCGGTCGGCCCGCGGTCCAGCCCACCGTAGATGTACACCTGCTTGTGCGTGGTGGATCCGTAGCGGCTGTATTCCTTCGCGGTCCGGTTCGCGGCAACCTCCATGGCGGTGAGTATCTGCCCGGCCAGTCTTCCACCGCCGATGGCATCGAAGGCCAGCGTGGCACCGGTGGCGACGAGCGCCTCGGTCAGGTCGTCCATGAAGGCGGGTGAGCTCGAGTTGCACACGTGAGTGGCGCCGGCTTTCTTCAGCACGTCCACATGCTCAGGCTTGCGGACGATATTGACCAGGTCGACTTTGTCCTTGATGCAGATCTTGTTGAGCATCTGCCCGAGATTGGAGGCGGCCGCCGTGTGCACGAGCGCCTTGTGACCCTGCGCGCGCATGGTCTCGACCATGCCGAGGGCGGTGAGCGGATTGACGAAGCAGGAGGCGCCCTCGGCCGGCGTGGTGCCGGGCGGTAACAGCAGGCATTGCACGGCCTTGATGGAGCGGTATTGCGAGTACATGGCGCCCCCGAGGATGGCCACGGTCTTCCCCATCAGCGCCTGCGCGGCCGGAGAGGTACCCGCCTGGACGACCACGCCGGCCCCTTCGTTGCCGACGGGCAACGACTGCTCCAAGCGCCCGGCCATTGCCTTCATCACCGCGGGCGAGATGCTGGCCGTCACCACGGGGTTCTCAGCCGTGCCGGACGCCTTGGCCGTGCTCATGTCGGCTCCGGCGAAAAGGAGGCCCTGGTCGGAGGGGTTGATGGGGGAGGCGTCGATGCGTACGATTACCTCCTCCGGTTTTGGCTCAGGGGTGGTGACCCTGGCGAGCGATAGCTCGAGGATGCCGTCCGTCTTGACGGTCGAACGAAGCTGAAGTCCCGTGCCGGAGCTGGCGTTTGTCATGTCGCCATCATTTCTACACCTTCGCAATCGACACGGCAAGGAGGGACGACGTCATATGACCTGGCTCATCGTCGGCGGCGGCGCGCTGGGGTCGATCCTCGCCGCGCATCTGTCGCAGGCCGGCGAAGATGTTACGGTGCTTGCGCGTGGCGCCCGGGCCACGCTCCTCCGTCACGCGGGTATCCGGCTTACGGGTCTGCAGGACTTCACCGTGACCGCGCGAATCGCCGAGGACCCCCGAGAGCTCTTCACCGCCGATGTGCTGGTCCTCACGGTCAAGACCTACGACATGGAGTCCGCGCTCGAGCCGCTGCGCCACGTGCGGGTCATGAGCGCTTTCTCTATTCAGAATGGAGTGCTCAAGGACGACCAGCTCGCGGCGGCGTTCGGTCGGCCGGCTGTCCTCGGCGCGGCCGCGGATTTCAGCGGCGAGGTCATGCCGGGCGGCACGGTGCACTTCACCCGCAATGAGGGCCTCTATATCGGCGAGCTGCCGCACGGCCCGTCGGATCGAGTGCACGCGATCACCGCGACCCTTCAGTCCGCCGGTCTCAAGGCGATCGCCTCGGAAAACATCCGAACGGTCGAATGGTCGAAGTACATAGGTTGGCTGGCTCTGACGCCGCTGGCGGTGCTCACGCGGCTGCCGACCTACCGAGTGCTCAAGGACCCGGAGCTGGCGCGCCTCCAGACCGTGCTCGCCCGGGAAGTTGCGGGGCTTGCCGAGCATCTCTCGATTCCACTGGAGGACCTCATGAGCGTGAGTCCGGCCAGGACGTTGGTAGCCGAGCGAGGGGGAGAGTGGGTGGAGCAGGCGCGACGCCTGGGCGAGGCGATGGAGGCGCGCGTCCCCGGACACAAGGTGTCCGCGCTGCAGGACCTCGAGCGAGGTCGGCGCCTCGAAATCGAAGAGACGTTTGGCTACGCGGTCAGGAAGGCTTCCGAGATGGGACTCCAGGTGCCTTCGCTGGATGCCTGCTACCGCCTGCTGGCCGGGTTGTCCCGCGGTGCGGGCTAAGGCGAGCCGGAACGCCCGTTCTCCGTGATGAGCACGGGCCTCGATGACTACGAGTCGTTCCGGTGTCCGCCGCGCCGTTGTCTCGACCTCGCCTGCTTCGCGCGTGGCCTACCGAGGCGGCGCAGCGCAGATCCCTTGTGCATCGCAAGGTGGTCCGTCTTGTCGCTCTCGATCAGGTATTGTGGCGCCTCCTTCGACGCGCGCACCGTGTAACCCTTGAAGGTGATGGGCTTCGTGATCTTCCGTCGAATGGTTCCACTCACGCGACCTGCTTCGGAGTTCCAGCTCACGTGGTCACCGATCTTGTACATGACCGGCATGGCCTTCCCTCCTTCCTGGATGAGCGTCACCGCGAGACCGGGGACTCTGCGTCTTTACCCGACCTCGACCAGCTCCAGCGCTTCGCGGCTCGGTCCCTCGATCATCACCGCGCGCGTGTCGCCGAGCCGGTAGGGCTCTTCGAGGAACGTGACGCCCTCGCCGCGCAGCTTGCCGACCCAAGCCTCGAGATCGGTGACGCTGAGCGCGATGTGGTCGTGGAGCTGCCCGCGCGTGCTCACGAGCGGCCGGTCGCCCTGTCGCACGTACCACGGCAACGCCACGTCGCCGAACACGACCGCGGCCGACGGCGCGCGGAACATCCCGTCCCGGTCGAGTGCGGGCCAGCTGCGATCGGGTCCGCGCGGCACCCGGCAGGTGGCTTCGGTCAGTGGCGTCTGGCTGGTGCGCCCCGCGAATACCGGCGCGTGGAGGTGCTTCTGATACCAGAGCTGGGCGCAGAAGGGATCGTCCTGGTACATGTGCACGTGGTTGAAGCGCTC
>JBKPBU010000444.1:0-6165 GCA_046727015.1 Candidatus Methylomirabilota bacterium
ATCTCCCCATGCTTTCGATCAACGACACCGTCACCGAGATGGTCCAGTGGGTGTTCCCCGAGCACGCGGGGGCGCCGGGGCAGATTCACGGCGGACGCATGATGCAGTGGATCGCTACCGTGGGGAACATGGCGGCCGCCCGAGTGGCGCGCGGCCAGTGCCTGCTCGGCGCGATGGACGACATCGACTTCCTCCACGCGGTCAAGGTGGGAGAGATCGCAGTCCTGCGGGCGCAGGTCGAGGCGATCGGACGCTGCTCGATCGAAGTGGGGGTGCAGGTCTTCGCCGAGAACCTCACGTCCGGTCAGCGGGTCATGACGCTCAACTCGCACCTCGTCTTCGTCAAGGTGGACGAGCAGCTCAAGCCCACGCCCGTGCCGACGGCCATCGCGCCCAAGGGAGCGGGCGAGGAGGCACTCGTCGCTGCCGCTCAGGAGCGCCGGCACCGGCGGCTCGAGCGCCTCGCCCGCCGGGCCTCCGCGGCCATGCAGGTCCGGGATGACAACGACGGGGAGCTCAGGTGGGCTTTCGAGTCCTGCCGGGCGGTGCTGCCCGAGGACACGATCTTCGGGAACACCATGTTTCCGGGTAAGCTCCTCATGAACATCGACGAGGCGGGGGGTATCCTGTCCATGCGCTACAACCGCGGCCACGTGATGACGGCCTGCCTCGACGCGCTCGATTTCTACGCGCCGATCTCCACCCACGAGGTCGTCACGTTCAAGGCGGCGCTCAACCACGTCGGCAACTCGTCGCTCGAGGTCGGCGTCAAGGTCCTGACGGAAGTCCCCTGGTCGGGCGAGATCCGGCACGCATGCACGGCGTACCTGACGTTCGTCCACCTGGGACCCGATCTGAAGCCCCAACCATGCCCGCGCTTCACGCCCGAAACCCCGGGCGAGAAGCGGCGCTGGGCCGAGGCCGGGGCCAGGCGCGTGCGCAGGCTCGAGCGGGTGACACGATTGAAGGCATCCATTCAAGAGGGACGGTGAGGACATGTCTGGACATTCCCGGTGGTCCCAGATCAAGCGGAAGAAGGGCAAGGCCGACGTCCAACGGGGGAAGCTCTTCTCCAAGATCCTCCGTGAGATCACCGTGGCGGCCAAGCACGGCGGCGGCGACCCCAAGGGCAACCTGCGTCTCAAGGCGGCGATGGAGTCGGCGAGGGCGGCCAACATGCCTGCCGACAACATCAAGCGCGCCGTCCAGAAGGGCACGAGCGGGCTGCCGGGCGAGCAGTACGAGGAGATCACGTACGAAGGCTACGGTCCGGGCGGCGTGGCGGTGCTGGTGAGGGTCCTGACGGACAACAAGAACCGGACGGGGCCCGAGGTCAGGCACATCTTCGAGAAGCAGAGCGGGCGCATGGGCACCGCGGGCTGCGTGGCATGGATGTTCGACCGTCGGGGGGTCATCCAGGTCGACGCCGAGAAGGCCAGGGAGGACGAGGTGCTGGAGCAGGCGCTCGAGGCCGGGGCGTCGGACGTGCGGACGGTCGAAAAAGTTTACGAGATCACCACCACGCCTGATGATATGGACTCTGTGCGCCACACGCTCGAAGCGAAGGGATTGCCGGTGATCGAGGCGGACGTCGCCATGGTCCCCCAGTCCACCGTGCGGGTGGAGGGCAAGGATGCCGCGGCCGTGCTGCGGCTCATCGAGGCGCTCGAGGAGCAGGACGACGTCCAGGCCGTCTATTCCAACTACGACATCCCCGACGAGGTCTTCGACGCCATCTCCGCGGCCTAGGGGCTTGCGCGTGATGGGCGTGGACCCGGGGCTCGTCGCCACGGGCTTCGCGGTCCTCGAGGCCGCGCCGGGCGCCGTGACCGTCCTCGATGTCGGCGTCATCTCGACGGGCGCCACCCAGTCGCTCGAGGCCCGGTTGAACGCCATCCACCGCGCCGTGCTCCAGATCATCGAAACGCACGCGCCCGCGTTCCTCGTGGTGGAGGACCTGTACGCCGAGTACAAGTTCCCGCGCACGGCCATCCTCATGGGCCACGCCCGTGGGGTCATCTATCTCGCGGCCCGCCAGCTGGGCGTGGCCGTGACGGCGCTGGCGCCGTCGGAGGTCAAGCGGGCGGTGACCGGCAGCGGCGCGGCCGGCAAGGCGCAGGTCCAGCGAAGCGTCCAGACGCTGCTGGGCCTCCGCGATCTGCCGCGGCCCTCCCACGTCGCAGACGCCCTCGGCCTCGCCGTCACGGGTCTGGCGCGCCTGACCGGCATCACACCGAAAAGAGCGGCACGATGATCGCGCTCATTCGGGGAAGGCTCAGGCGGAAGCATGATGACCGGGTGGTCATCGAAGCCGCAGGGGTCGGCTATGACGTCGTATTGCCCCCGATGGTCCAGCGCTCGCTCGCCGGCGCGATGGCGAGCGACGGCGAGGGAGCCGCGGAGGTGGCGCTCGAGATCCACTACCACGCGACGCAGAACCAGCCCTCGCCGGTGCTGATTGGCTTCCTCTCGGGGCTCGACAAGGAATTCTTCGAGAAGCTGATCACCGTCAAGGACGTCGGCCCTCTCGTGGCCGCCCGCTCGCTGGCCGCTCCCGTCGCCGAGATCGCCGCCGCCATCGCCCGCCAGGACGAGGCGTACCTGAGACGGCTGCCGGGCATCGGACCCCAGAAGGCCAAGAACATCGTGGCGCAGCTGTCCTCGAAGGTCGCGAAGTTCGCCCTTTCCCAGCCCGGAGCGCTCCCGGGAGCGCCCGAGGACGGCAAGACCGTCGGGGCCGTGCCGGCCGGCCTGGACGAGGACGGGTTGCGCGGCGCCGTCTTTGAAATCATGACCAAGCAGCTCGGCCACCGGCCCAGCGAGGCCGCCCAGCTGATCTCGACGGCCCTTGGCCGCAACCCGCGCATCACGACGCCCGAAGAGCTCTTCGACGAGATTTACCGCGGAGCCAAAGCCTCGTGACCGACGACGCGCGGGTGATGAGCCGCGTGGCGCTGCCGGAGGAAACGCAGCTCGAGCGCCAGCTGCGTCCCCAGAGGCTCGACGAGTACGTGGGCCAGCGGACGGCCGTCGAGAGCCTGCGGGTGTCGGTCGAGGCGGCGCGGCAGCGCAGCGAGCCGCTCGACCACGTGCTCCTCTCCGGGCCTCCCGGCCTCGGCAAGACCACGCTCGCGACCATCCTTGCCAACGAGATGGGCGCCGCCATCGTCACCACGGCGGGGCCGTCGCTCGAGCGGGGCGGCGACCTCATGGGCATCCTGACCAACCTCAACGAGCGCGACATCCTCTTCGTGGACGAGATCCACCGGCTGCCGCGGGTGGTCGAGGAGCTGCTCTACCCGGCCATGGAGGACTTCACCGTCAACTTCATCATGGACAAGGGCCTCAACGCCCGAACCATGCGCATCCCGCTCCGCCCCTTCACCATGGTGGGGGCGACCACGCGACCCGGGATGCTGTCCTCGCCGCTGCGCGAGCGCTTCGGGATCTTCCATCATCTCGACTTCTACTCGTTGGACGAGCTGCAGGCGATCGTCGCACGCTCGGCTTCCATCCTCGGCACGAACGTCCAGCCCGAGGGCGCCCAGGCCATCGCGCGGCGTTCGCGCGGGACGCCGCGCATTGCCAACCGGCTCCTGCGCCGCGTGCGCGACTATGTCCAGGTCAAGGGGGACGGAGTGGTGACGGCGGCCGCCGCGGTCGGCGCGCTGACGTTGGAGGGCGTGGACTCGGAAGGGCTCGATCGGCTCGACACGCGCTTCCTCCGAGCCATCATCGAGCAGTATGGCGGCGGTCCCGTCGGGCTCGAGGCCATCGCGGCGACGATCAACGATGAGGCCGAGACGCTGGCGGAGGTCGTTGAGCCGTTCCTGCTCAAGATCGGCTTCCTCATCCGTACGCCCACCGGCCGCAAGGCGACGCCTCCGGCCTATGCTCATCTCGGAATCAGTGCTCCCGCTGCTCCCGGCGGGCAGGGACTGCTGCCCATCTAGGGGACGACGCAGTGGCCGATCTGGGGAAAATCCTTCTCGGATTGGGGCTCGTGATGGTAGTTCTGGGAGCAATCCTGCTGGTGGCGGGCGGCTCCGCCGGAAAGGTGCCATGGCTCGGACGGCTGCCCGGCGATATCTACGTCGAACGAGAAAACTGGCGGTTCTTCTTCCCGCTCGGCACCTCCATCCTCCTCTCCGTCGTGCTGTCCCTTCTCTTTTGGCTCTTCTCCCGGCGCTAGCTTTCGCCGTCGTGCTCGCGCTTCACTCGCCGGCTCACGCCGCGGACGAGATCCGCGTCGGGCTCGGCGAGGCGCTCGCGACCGTCGAGCTGGGTGGCGCGCCGATGCTCGTCCAGGATCTGGACGGGCGCGCCTTGGCCGAGGACCCGGTCACGTGGCTCCGCGTTTTGCGCCGCGATGCCGCCGTCGAATGGCGCGGCCACCGCGTAGCCGGGATACGCGTCGCGCCGGCCGGAGCCGCCCCGCTGCGCTTTCAACAGCGGCCGTACCCCGGGATCATCGAGGTGGTGGGCGCGCCCGAGGGACTGATCGTGGTCAATCAGCTGCCCCTCGAAGACTATCTGGTCGGTGCGGTCAAGGCCGAGGCGGGCGATAAGATGCCCATCGAGATGCTCAAGGCGCAGGCCATCGTAGCCCGCACCTACGCGGCGTATCACCGTCGTCTCAACGCGGCAAAGCCGTATCACATCGTCGCCGGCACCGCGAACCAGCAGTACGCGGGTCTGGTCAACGCCGACTCGCCCGCATGGACCGCGGTCATGGACACGGAAGGGCAGGTCCTGCTCTGGGAGGGCGACCTCTTCCCCGCCTTCTACCACACGGACAGCGGTGGTCACACGGAGGACCCGCGGGCCGTGTTCGCGGCCGCCAACATGCCCGCGCTCCAGGCGGTGCGCGTGGAATTTCCCTCGCACTCGCCGCACCAGGCCTGGAACCTCGACGTGGGGCTCGCCGACCTTGCCGCCTCGCTCAAGCGCGGAGGCATCTCGGTGGGCTACGTCACGGGCCTGCGCGTCCTCGAGCGGAGCGCGTCGCTTCGTGTCTCGCGCATCTCGGTTCTGGGCACGCGCGGGTCGGCCACGCTGCGCGGAAACGAGTTCAGGCGGCTCGTGGGCTACGACACGCTCAAGAGCACGCTCTTCGCCGTGTCCGTCGAGGGCTCCCACGCCCGCTTTGCCGGACGGGGATACGGCCACGGTGTCGGCCTCGACCAGTGGAGCGCCAAGACGATGGCCGAGCAGGGCTACACGGCGGGCCAGATCGTGCAGTACTACTATCCGGGCGCCACGCTGTCGGCGTTGCCCTCGACGTCCTCTCGGAAGTGATCCCGGCGGTCGGAAGTGATCCCGGCGGGGCTGACGTGAGTCCGGCGGGCCTCACGTAGTCCGGCCGGGCCCCATGGCGATCACGTGGGCCGACTTCGAGCGGGTGGACATGCGCGTGGGGGTCGTGGTGGACGCCCAGCCCTTCCCCGAAGCGAAGCGGCCGGCTCTCAAGCTCTGGATCGACTTCGGAGCCCTGGGCATGAAGCGCTCGAGCGCCCAGCTCACCGATCGCTACGCGCCGGCGGACCTCGTGGGCCGGCGCGTGATTGCCGTGGTCAACTTTCCGCCCAAGCAGATCGGACCCTTCGTGTCGGAGGTGCTCGTGCTCGGAGCGTACGACGAGCAGGGCCGGGTCATTCTGCTGCGGCCTGACTTCGACGCGCCGCCAGGATCCAAGATCGGATAGTCCGCCAGATGGCCCGCATCCGGCCGGTGGGTGTTCGGTCACGTCTGCCCCCGTTGGCTCTTCGGCGCGGCGGGCGGTAGACTCTCGGTTCTATGGACGTGTCGCTGTTCGACTATGAGCTGCCTCCGGATCGGATTGCGCAGGAGCCTGCGGAGTCGAGGGACGCCTCGCGGCTGCTCGTGGTCGATCGGGTGCGCGGAAGCTGGATCGACGCGCGCTTTTCGGATCTGCCGCGTTGGCTCCGGACCGGGGATTGTCTCGTGGTCAACGAGAGCCGGGTGATATCGGCGAGACTCCTGGGCGTCCTCGAAGGAGAGGGTCGGCCCGTGGAGCTCCTGATGCTCCGGCCGCTCGACGGTCCGCGCTGGGAGGCGCTGGTGCGTCCGGGAAAGCGCTGCCGCATCGGCGCGCGGGTGACCCTGGCGGGAGGCGCCGCCCGTGCCACGCTGCTCGAGCACCGC
>JBKPBU010000445.1:0-9595 GCA_046727015.1 Candidatus Methylomirabilota bacterium
CGCAGGCTGAACTCTTCGACGAACGGCCGCACGGCGCGGCGCGACTCGGCGAGCTTCGCCAGCGCCTCGAGATCGATCTCGACGTTGAAGTGTCCGGAGTTGGCCACGATGGCCCCGTCCTTCATCTTCACGAAGTGCTCCTGCCGGATCACCGCCATGTTGCCGGTGACGGTGACGAAGAGATCACCCACCTCCGCCGCCCGCGCCATCGGCATGACCGGGAAGCCGTCCATGACGGCCTCGAGGGCGCGCATGGGCGCGGTCTCGGTGACGACCACGTGCGCCCCCATGCCGTGGGCGCGTGCGGCGACGCCCCGGCCGCACATGCCGTAGCCGGCGACCACGACGATCTTGCCCGCGAGGAGGACGTTGGTGGCCCGCAGGACACCGTCGATGGTGGACTGGCCGGTGCCGTAGCGGTTGTCGAAGAGATGCTTGGTGTCGGCGTCGTTGACCGCGATCACGGGAAAGGCGAGCACGCCCTCCTTCTGCATCGCGCGAAGCCGGATGACCCCGGTGGTGGTTTCTTCGGTGCCGCCGATCACGTTCTTGACCACGCTCGTCCCCGTGTTGTTCTCGCCGTGGAGCTGGGAGATGAGGTCGGCGCCGTCGTCCATGGTCACCTGGGGCGCGGTCTTGAGGACGGCCTCGAGGTGGCTGTAGTAGCGCTTGTTGTCCTCGCCTTTCTGGGCGAAGACGGGGATGCCGTACTCCTTCACGAGCGCGGCCGCGGTGTCGTCCTGCGTCGACAGCGGGTTCGAGGCGCACAGCGCGACCTGGGCCCCCCCCGCCTTGAGCGTCATCATGAGCACCGCCGTCTCGGTCGTCACGTGCAGGCACGCCCCGAGCCGCACGCCCTTGAGTGGCTGCTCCTTCGTAAAGCGCTCCCGCACCTGCCGCAGCACGGGCATCGACTGCTCGGCCCACTCGATCTTCAGCTTGCCGGCCTGGGCCAGCGCGAGATCCTTGACGTCGTGCTCAGTCATGCTCCCGTCCTTTCATCAGTTCGAATCGGGCCATCCGTACGAGCCGGGCGCCCGTGCGATTCCGTGCCTCTGCCACCGGTGACAAATGGGCCCCGCGCCGGTCACTCATGCCGGCCGCGGGGCCCGGTCCCTGCCGCTCGGGGCGGGGTCAGATGCCCGCGTCGTCGCGCAGATCCTTGACCCGGTTCGTGTTCTCCCAGGTGAACTCCGGCTCGTTGCGTCCAAAGTGCCCGTAGGCCGCCGTCTTCTGGTAGATCGGCCGCCGCAGATCGAGGTACTTGATGATGCCCATCGGGGTGAAGTCGAAGTGCCGGCGGATCATCTCCTCGAGCTTGAGGTTCGACACCTTTCCCGTGCCGAACGTCTCCACCATGATGGAGACGGGATCGGCGACGCCGATGGCGTACGCGACCTGCACCTGGGCCCGCGCGGCGAGGCCGGCCGCCACGATGTTCTTGGCCACGTGACGCGCCATGTAACAGGCTGAGCGGTCCACCTTCGTCGGGTCCTTCCCGGAGAACGCGCCGCCCCCGTGGGGGCAGGAGCCGCCGTAGGTGTCCACGATGATCTTGCGCCCGGTCAGGCCCGTGTCGCCCATGGGCCCCCCGGTGACGAAGCGCCCGGTCGGGTTGATGTGATACGTGATCCGCTTGGGATCGATGAGCTGCTTCGGAATGGTCGGGATCACCACGTGCTCGATCAGGTCCTCCCGGATCTTCTCCAGGGTCACGTCGGGGCTGTGCTGCGTCGAGATGACCACGGTCTCGACGGACACCGGCGCACCGTCGAGGTAGCGCACCGACACCTGGCTCTTGCCATCCGGCCGGAGGTAGTCCAGCGCCCCGCTCTTCCGCACCGCCGTCAGACGCTGCACCAGCTTGTGCGAGAGCATGATGGGCAGCGGCATGAGCTCCTGGGTCTCCGTGCAGGCATAGCCGAACATGAGGCCCTGGTCGCCGGCACCCAGCTTGTCCACACCCATGGCGATGTCGCCCGACTGCTCGTCGATGGCCGTGATGACGGCGCAGGTCTCGTAGTCGAAGCCGAACTTGGCGCGCGTGTAGCCGACGGACTTGATGGTCTCGCGGGCGATCTTCGGGATGTCCACGTAGCAGGACGTGGTGATCTCGCCGGCCACCACGACCAGGCCGGTGGTCAGGAGCGTCTCGCACGCCACGCGCCCCGTCGGGTCCTGGGCCACGATCGCGTCCAGCACCGCGTCGGAAATCTGGTCGGCGATCTTGTCCGGATGCCCCTCGGTCACCGACTCCGAAGTGAACAGGTACTCCTCACGCGCCATCGTCTTCGTCCCCCTTGACATAGTGGATGCGCCGCATAGTCGATGCCGCTGGTTGATGCGCCAGCACCTGGCCGGAGCGCTCTCGTGCGAGAGTAGCATGAGCGCACAGAGGCCTCAAGGGAAATGGCGGCGCGGCGCCCTTTTACGCGGGCGGGCTCAGCGGGCGGGCGAGACCGCCCGAGGGAGGATGCGAAGCTCGCCTTCCCACGAGCCGCCGGACGCCAGCGCGAGCGGCCAGCTCACGAGGATCGCCGATCCCTGGTAGATTCGCTCGTACCCGGCTTCCGATATCGACACCGTCTCGATGGGCGCCCAGCCGGCGCTGCCCGGCCCGCTCCAGCCGATCTCGACTTCGCAGCCGATCCACTCGTCGACGAGCGTGAGCGTCGTGACCCCGGCGATCCCACCTCGGGAGCCCAGAGAGGGCGAGCCCGGGACGCGGTAAAACCGCCCCGGCGCATCGCCCGCGGTCAGCGCGAGATTCAGCTGCACCGCCCACGTGCCATCGAGTGGCGCGTCCCCGCTCCACGTCAGGCGGTAGCGGGCGCGGAGCCCGGCGCCGGTCATTCCAATTCGTATTCGCTTCAGGACGGACAGGGGCATTCCCTCGAGCACAGTCGGGCCGAGAATCATCTCGACCTCGCCGTCCCGCTCGCTGATCTCGCACGGCATGGACCTCTCGCCGATCGCGGCCCGCGCCACCGCCCAGGGAGAGAGCGGATCAGGGGGGAGACCTGGACCAAAGAGGCCGTCGAGGAGCGATGCCCTCCTGAAGGGGTCGTAGTCGAGCAGCTCCGCGAGCCCTTCCTCCTTCGCTCCGGGGGCGTCGTGGATGGTCCTGGCCTCGCCGCCGGACGCCGCCGTGCTCTCCTTGACCCGCCCGTGATACATCTCCCGGCGTCGCGTGAAGACGCCCGCCAGGTCGAGGTCGCGCGGCCGGAAGGCGAGCTCGGTCACCGTGCCGCCCGCCTCCGGGCGAAGTGTTATCGCCAGATCGGGCGTCCGCACCCGGAGCTCGGCGCGGCCATCGCCGTCCACGTCGCCGCGCTCCCAGGACAGCGGGGGCGCAGCGAGCGCCTCGTCGAGCCGCCGCTCCGCGGCCAGGAGCGCGCTTCCCGCAGTGCGCCGGAGATGCGGCAGATAGCACCCGCCGAAGACACCGTGCCAGTACGCGTCGTTGCCCTGTCCGCGCCAGAGATCGTCGCGCGCGGCGGCCAGCCGCGGGTCGTCGGGGCGCCGCGCCAGCGCCGCGTGGAGCCGCTCCGAGACGCGCAGCATCCGCCAGTACGCGTCGCCCGTCTCAGGGTACTTGACGAGAAAGTTGCGCCAGAAGCCGCCCCGGAGGAGCCGCGCCAGGCGCTCCCCGTCGGGCAGGGCGAGGAGCCGCCGGCGCACCTCTTCGAGCTCCTCGCCCCGGGCTGCGGGCAGCGCCCACTCGCCCATCTCGGAATAGGAGGCCGTGGGCAAATACACGCGACCCGCTGGCGGCACTGCGTCGAGGCAGGCCGAGAAGGTGGAGAGTGTGACGCCCGGCGCCGCGGCAAGGGCTTCGAAGAAGCGCGCGAGCCAGCCCTCATCGTAGACCAGTCGATGCGTGCCGGGCCACACGCCGAACTTCTCGCCGTCGTCGAAGAGCGTCACCGCTCCCGCCCCCCGCCGCTCCGCGAGATACTGGATCGTCTCCGCCGGCTCAGCGAAGGGCACGAGGTAGCGAAGCTTCTGGCTGATGGGAAAGACGGCGAGCGTCGCGCCCTGCTCCTCGGTCAGGTAGTAGCCGCCCAGGGTGTCCGGTTCGAGGCCGGCGAGGGCGAAGTGCGCGTCGTCGAGCACCACGAACTCCACGCCGGCCCGCCTGAGGATCTTGGGCATCTGCGGTTCCCAGACCCGCTCGGCCAGCCACATGCCGCGGGGACGCACGCCGAAATTCGCGCGGAGGAAATCGCTGAGCGCTTCGATCTGGCCCAGCTTGTCGTCGTCGGGCAGCATGGCGAGGATGGGCTCGTAGAAGCCGCCAGTCAGGAGCTCGGCGCGGCCGTCCGCCGCGAGCCGGCCCAGGAGATCGAAGGTCGGCCGCGCGCGCTCGCGGAGAAAGGCGAGGAGACCTCCGGAGCAGTGCACGGCGAGGACGGCGCCGGGCACGGCGCTCGCTGCCTCGAGGAACGGGTGATACGCCGACCGCGCGGCGTCGAGGACCACCGAGTCGAAGTTGCCGGCGGGCTGGTGGTTGTGGACGCCGAAGAGGAAGCGGACGTCCTCACTCACGGTCGATGTCCCTGTGCCGCACCACGGGCGCCAGGCCCGCGCCCTCGAGAGAGCGCTGAAGCCGCTCCACGAGGGTCACCGACCGATGGCGGCCTCCGGTGCACCCCAGGGCGACGGTGAGGTAGGCCTTGCCCTCCCGGCGATAGAGCGGAAGGAGAAAACGCAGCAGGTCCTCGATCTTGGCGAGGAGCGTGCGGCTCTCCTCGAATGACATCACGAACTCTTCCACGGCGGCGTCGCGGCCGTCGAGGCGCTTGAGGCCGTCCACGAAGTGCGGGTTCGGCAGGAAGCGAACGTCGAAGACGAGGTCGGCGTCGTAGGGCGCCCCGTGCTTGAAGCCGAAGGACATGAGGGAGATCGTCAGCTCGCCGCGCGTTCCCTGGGGCCCATAGCCCTCGACGAGGCGCTCCTTGAGCTGGTGGACGGAAAGCCCCGAGGTGTCGATGATCCGGTCGGCGCTCTCGCGCAGGTTGGCGAGCGCCCGGCGCTCGGCGCGGATGCCCTCGAGCACGCTGCCGTCGCCGGCCAGGGGGTGGCGGCGGCGCGTCTCCTGGTATCGTCGCACCAGGGTCTCGTCCGCCGCCTCGAGGAAAAGCACCTCGGGCTTGTGCCCCTGGAGGCGGAGCTCGGCGAGCGTCTCCATCAGGTGCGAGAGGTACTCCCCTTCCCGGATGTCCACCCCGAGGGCGATCAGGCGCATGTCGCGGCTCGAATGCGTGCAGAGCTCCGCGAACGTCGGGATGAGGGTTGTCGGCAGGTTGTCCACGCAGAAGTAGCCCAGGTCCTCGAGGCACTTGATCGCGAAACTGCGGCCAGCCCCCGACAGCCCGGTGATGATCACGAAGCGGAGCGCCGGCATGACGGCGGGCTCGGCTGGGCTCACCGCTCTCACCGCTTCTTGGGCACGAGCCGCCGCTGGTGGGAGGGCATGATCCCCAGCTCCTCCCGGTACTTGGCCACGGTCCGCCGGGCGATGTTCAAGCCCTGTCCTCGGAGCACCTGGGCGACCTCCTGGTCGGAGAGTGGCTTGCCCGAGTCCTCCGCGGCGACCATGTCGCGGATCGTCTTCTTGATGGAGACGGACGACACCATCTCGCCGCTGTCGGAGGCGATCCCGCTGTGAAAGAAATACTTGAGCTCGAACAGTCCCTGGGGCGTCTCGACGTACTTGTTGGTGGTGACACGGCTGATGGTGGACTCGTGCATCCCGATGTCCTCGCCCACGTCCCGCAGCGCGAGCGGCCGCAGATGGGCGACGCCCTTGTCGAGGAAGTCCCGCTGGAACTTGACGAGGCTCTGCGTCACCTTGCGGAGCGTCCGCTGCCGCTGCTCCACGCTCTTGATGAGCCAGACGGCGGAGCGAAGCTTCTGCTCCACGTACTGCTTGGCGTCGCCGTCCGAACGGCGCAGGAGCGAGCGGTACAGCGCGTTGACCCGGAGGCGCGGGATGCCTTCCTCGTTGAGCACGACGACGTAGTCGTCGCCCACCTTGTGGATCGAGACGTCGGGCGCGATGTAGCGCTGGTCGGAGGCGGCGAAGCGGCGGCCGGGCTTGGGCTCGAGCCCCTGGATCTCCTCGATCGACTCCATGACGCGATCGAGCGGCTGCTTGAGCGCGCGCGCGATCTCGGCGTAGCGGCGCCGCTCGAGGTCCTCGAAGTGCGTCTCGACGATCTCGACGGAGATGGGGTCGGGCTCGGCGTCGGCCGTCAGCTGGAGGAGGAGGCATTCGCGCACGCTGCGCGCGGCCACGCCGGTCGGATCGAACCCCTGCACCAGCCGGAGAGCGCGCTCGACTTCCTCGACGGGGGCGCCCATGCCCAAGGCGATCTCTTCCACCTCCGCCCGGAGGTAGCCGTCGTCGTCGAGGTTGCCGATGATGGCCTCGCCGATGGCCACCGTCCGCGGGTCGTCGCTCGCCCAGCGCAGCTGCTCGTTCAGGTGCTCGTCGAGGGAGGTGCCCGTGCGACCCAGGTTCTCGAAGGGCAGCTCCTCCCGCTCCTCCATGGACACGGGCGTCCGCTCGTCGGGCTCGTCGAAGACCGCGGAGGTGAGATCGAAGGGCAGCTCATCCGCGCGCTCGCCATCGACCGAGGTGGTCTCCTTCGACACGGGTTCGGCGGGCGCGGGCTCGGCGGGCAGCTCCGTCACCCCGGGCTCGGAGGGGGCCGGCGCGTCGGCATCGACGTCCTGCGTCTCCTGCTGCACCTCTTCCAGGAGCGGGTTGTCCTCCAGCTCTTTCCGCACCACCTGCTCGAGCTCGAGCGTCGACAGCTGCAGCAGCTGGATCGCCTGCTGCAGGAGCGGCGTCATCACGACCCGCTGGGTTTGCCGAAGGGAGAGGCGCATGGCTAGAGCGAGAACTTCTCGCCGAGGTAGATCTCGCGGGCCTGGGGGTTGCTCGCCAGCTCGCTGGCCGTGCCCGAAGCGAGGATCTTGCCGTTGTGGAGGATGTACGCGCGGTCCGTGATGGCGAGCGTCTCTCGGACGTTGTGGTCGGTGATGAGGACCCCGATGCCGCGCTCCTTGAGCTGGCTGACGATCTCCTGGATGTCGCCGATGGCGATCGGGTCGACGCCGGTGAAGGGCTCGTCCAGAAGCAAGTACCGGGGGTTGGTGACGAGCGCGCGCGTGATCTCGAGGCGCCGCCGCTCGCCGCCCGAGAGCGTATAGGCCTTGTGGCGGGCGAGCCTCGTGAGGTCGAGCTCGGCCAGGAGTTCCTTGAGCCTGTCCCGGCGCTCGTCGTGGGAGAGGTCGAGGGTTTCCAGGATGGCCAGCAGATTTTCCTCGACCGTCAGCTTGCGGAAGACGGACGATTCCTGAGGCAGGTAGCCCATGCCCAGCCGGCAGCGCTTGTACATCGGCAGGTCGGTCACCTCGCGCCCTTCGAGAAAGATCCGGCCGCCGTCGGCCCGGAGCAGTCCGACGATCATGTAGAAGGAGGTCGTCTTGCCGGCCCCGTTGGGTCCGAGCAGCCCCACGACCTCGCCGCGCTGGATGTCGAGACTGACCCGATCCACCACGAGCCGGTTCCTGAAGCGTTTCCTCAAGCCCTGCGCGATCAAGCCTTCCATATCAGGGGCATATGGGCCCCGACGGACCCATTTTGATCTCGGTTTTGGGGCGGTCCTGGTAGAAGATGGCCTTGACGCGCTCCTGCTTGCCGCCCTCGACGAGGCTGCGGTCCTCGGCGAGGTAGATGGTAATCCGCTCGCCCGTGACCACGTCGGCGTCCCGCCACACCCGCGCGTTGCCGATGAGCACGACACGCTGCTCACCGTCGTAGTACTCGGCGCGGAGAGCCGTCCCCATGCGGCAGTCACGGGTAATGATCCGGACGTTGCCGATGGAGACCACCCGCTCGATGCGGTCCGTCTTCGCGTCCGTGTACACCTCCATCCGATCGGCGTACTGGACGGAGTTATTCTGCCTGGCCACCACGCTCCCCTTGAACACCGACAGCCCTTCCTTCTGCATGCTCTCGAGGCTGTCGGCATCCACGGTCACTGGCGCGTTCTTGCCCGAAGTCGCCGGCGCGGTCGCTGGCCCTCCTGGAGGGCTCCCGGCGGGCCCCGAGGTCCGTGGCTTGGCCGTGCCCTGCTGCGCTGTCCCGGCACCGGCACACAGGACTGAGGCCGCGACAACCAGGCCGAGAGCGGGGGCGAAGAACCGAAACCTCACAATTTGCTCTTCGGGGCGGCAGGCGCCGACGCCTTGGTCACGCTGAAGGTCGCCGTCACGCGCCCATGGATCAGCGTGGTCTCCTCCGACGGTCTGGCCTCGAGCCCGGTCCCCTTGACCACTCCGCCCGAGCGGTAGATCGTCACGGGCTGCTCGGTCCAGGCCCTGCCCTCGGCGTTGGCCCATCTCAGCACCGTCGTCTCCACACGCATGCCCTCGCTGGAGACCAGCACGACATTGCCGCGCAGCTCGACATCCCTGGTGTCCTGTACGAGTTCGCCCTCGTCGCTCGTCACCTTCCAGCGCCGACCCGGCTCCTCGACCCCGATCGTCACCTTTCGAAGAAGAGTCTTGCCGGTACCCGGGAAGGAGTCTGCCCGCTCTGCGTCGAGGCTCCAGCGATAGCCGCCGCCCTTGGCGTCTTCCTGGATATGAATTTCCCTGATCTGCTGGTCGGCTGCAGAGGACACGACTTCCTCTCGTGGAGCCGAGGCGCGGTGTCCCTTCACGATGAGGACACCGATCACGACCGTCACGAAGAGGATCACGCCCAAGGCGATTCCGGCGGCGGCTCGATCCATATGCAATTTCGGTACCACGGTAGCACAGCCACAGCTAGCCAGGCAAACTACTTGCGCGGAGGCCAGGCCTTGCGCGAGCGCAGCAGCAGCTCGATGGCTTCTCTCACGGCGCCACGACCGCCGCCCCCCCGAGAGACCCAGCCCGCGGCTCGTCGCACCTCGGGGACGGCGTCCGCCGGAGCCAGAGCGAGGCCGGCGATGCGCATGAGCGCGAGATCGGGCAGGTCGTCGCCCATGACCGCGGTCTCGGCCGTTTTCACGCCGAGCCGGGCCACGAGTCCCCGCAGCAAGGATTCCTTGTCGGCGACCCCCTGGTGCACCTCGACGACGCCGAGCTCGCTCATCCGGCGGGTCACCGCCGCCGAAGCGCGGCCCGATATGACCGCGATCTCGATGCCGGCGCGCCGTGCGGCCTGTATAGCCAACCCGTCATGGACGTGGAAGCGCTTGATCTCTTCGCCCGAAGCGCCGTAGACCAGGACGCCATCCGTGAGGACGCCGTCCACGTCGAGGACCAGGAGTCGGATCCGGGAGGCCCTGCCGGAGGCGCTCCGAGGGGTCGCCTTCCTCTTCACACGATCTTGGCCCGGAGAATATCGTGGATGTGAATGACGCCGGAGGGGTGGCCGAAGTCATCCGTGATGACCAGGCTCGTGATGACGCCTTCCATGAGCGCCAGCGCCCGCGCGGCGAGCTCGTCGGCGCCTATCCGCTTGGGGTTGGCCGTCATGCAATCGCCCGCGCGCCGGTCGAGCAGCGTCCCGTGCGCAAGCTGCTGCCGTCTC
>JBKPBU010000446.1:0-1079 GCA_046727015.1 Candidatus Methylomirabilota bacterium
GGCGCGCCCGTCGCGGCGACGCTGTCGTGGGCATCGCCGCCAGCGGGGTCACGCCCTTCGTCCGCGCCGCCCTCGTCGAGGCCCGCCGCCGCGGTGCTCTGACGGTGCTCGTCACGTGCAATCCATCGGCGCCTCGCGGTGCGGCGCGGATCGTCATCGCGCTGCGCGTTGGGCCGGAGGTGCTCGCGGGCTCCACGCGACTCAAAGCAGGGACCGCGACCAAACTCGCGCTCAACACGCTGACCACTGCCACCTTCACGCGACTCGGCAAGGTCCACGGCAACCGGATGGTGGATCTCCAGCCGCGCTCGGCCAAGCTCCGCGCCCGCGCCGAGCGCTTGATCGCCGAGCTCGGGCAGGTGAGTGCGGCGCGCGCGCGCCGGCTTCTCGATCAGGCGAAGGGCAGCGCCAAGATCGCGATAGTGATGGCGCGGCGGCGCGTCAGCGCGGCCGAGGCGCGCCGAGCGCTGCGTGAGGCGGGCGGCTTCCTCGGCCGCGCCGCGGGCATCTAAGACCCGCCGTCACCCTCACCCCAGCCCTCCCCCCAGTGAGGGAGAGGGAGCCATTTCGATCCCCTCGCCCCCGGAGGCGGAGAGGGTAGGGCGAGGGGGCGCATCAGACGCTACGAGTGGCTTGGCCCCGCGGTGTCTTCCGATCTCACAGGAGTCTTGCCGCGGAGGAAGTCGAAGTCCACGCCCTCGTGGGCCTGGAGGACGTGGTCGAGGAAGAGCCTGCCGTAGCCCCGCGTGTAGTGAGGCGGGCGTTGCTTCCACTGGGCCCGTCGCTTCGCCAGCTCTTCGTCTGAGACACGCAGCGTCAGGCGGCGGTTCGGCACGTCCAGCTCGATCTCGTCCCCGTTCTCCACCAGCGCCAGCGGTCCGCCGATCGCGGCCTCCGGGGAGACGTGCAGGACCACCGTGCCGTACGACGTGCCGCTCATCCGCGCGTCGGAGATCCTGACCATGTCCTTGACGCCTTGCTCGAGGAGCTTCTGCGGAATGGGCGCGGCGCCCCACTCGGGCATGCCGGGCGCGCCCTTGGGCCCGACGCGCTTCAGCACGAGCACGGAGCTTTCGTCC
>JBKPBU010000447.1:0-1798 GCA_046727015.1 Candidatus Methylomirabilota bacterium
ATTCGTAGTCCGACGCTCTATCCAACTGAGCTAAGGGCGCGTCTGGCGGAGAGGCAGGGATTCGAACCCTGGACAGAGGTTTTGCCCCTGTAACCGCTTAGCAGGCGGCTGCCTTCGGCCGACTCGGCCACCTCTCCAAACGTCAAGCCCACAGAGTATAAAGCATTCCCGTCCCAGCGACTACCCAGAAGGTGGGTCCTTTGCGATACTGGGCGGCATGAACCCACAAACAGCCGCCGACCGCCCCATGACCAACATGCGCGCGCTGCTCCGCGATGCCTGGACTATCGCCCGCCCCTACTGGTTCTCGGAGGATCGATGGGCGGGCCGCGCACTGCTCGTGGCCGTCATCGCGCTGAATCTCGGCATCGTCGCCATCAACGTCATGCTCAACAAGTGGAACCTTGCCTTCTACAACGCGCTCCAGGACAAGAACTACGAGATCTTCCTCCAGCAGCTCCTGCGCTTCACCTGGCTCGCGGGGTCCTTTATCGTGGTGGCGGTGTACGAGCTCTATTTGAACCAGATGCTCCAGATACGCTGGCGGCGCTGGCTGACCGACCGGTATCTCACCGCCTGGCTGGAGGGCGGGTCGTACTACCGGATGCAGCTCGTGGCGGGCGAGACGGACAATCCCGATCAGCGCATCGCCGAGGACGTGCGCCTGTTCATCGCGGGGGCGAGCGGGATCGGCGGCACGCTCGGGCTCGCCATCGGCGGGATGCGCGCCGTGGTGACGCTCGTCTCGTTCGTGACCATCCTGTGGGGACTCTCGGGCGCCTTCACCCTGCCCTGGATCGGGCTCACCGTACCTGCCTACATGGTGTGGGCGGCACTCCTCTACGCCATCGTCGGCACCTGGCTCACGGATCTCATCGGCCGGCCGCTCGTGCGGCTCAACTTCAACCAGCAGCGCTACGAGGCGGATTTCCGCTTCAACCTGGTGCGCTTCCGCGAGAACACCGAGGGCGTAGCGCTCTACCGCGGCGAGGCCGACGAGCTCCGTGGCTTCCGCGAGCGCTTCGCGGCCGTCGTGAACAACTGGTGGGGCATCATGCGCCAGCGCAAGCGGCTGACCGGCTTCCAGTCGGGCTTCGCGCAGATCGCCATCATCTTTCCCTTCGTGGTCGCGGCTCCGCGCTACTTTCGCGGCGAGATCCAGCTGGGCGGGCTCGTTCAGACGGCCTCGGCCTTCGGTCAGGTGCAGGACGCTCTCTCCTACATCGTGTCGTCGTACACGGAGCTGGCGGAGTGGCGCGCGGTGGTCGAGCGGCTGGCCGGCTTCGGGCGGGCGATCGAGCGCGCACACGCCGAGGCCGCCGTCGAGGGGATTCGGCGAACGGAAAAGGACGGCGCCGCGCTCGCACTGAAGGACGTGGATCTCCTGCTTCCGGGCGGGCGGCCGCTGATGCAAGGCGTCGATCTCACTTTCCGTCGCGGCGACAACGCCCTGATATCGGGTCCCACGGGGTCGGGCAAGAGCACGCTCTTCCGTGCCATCGCGGGGATCTGGCCATTCGGCCGCGGCGAGATCAGCATGCCCGCGCACGGCCGCGTCCTGTTTCTGCCCCAGAAGCCGTACCTTCCGATCGGCACGCTGCGCGAGGTCGTGAGCTATCCGAACCTTCCGGGGGCCGTGGACGACGCCGTCCTGCGTGAGACGCTCGAGGCGGTGGGATTGCCGGAGATGGCGGGGCGTCTGGACGAGTCTGCCCACTGGGCGCTCCGGCTCTCGCCGGGGGAGCAGCAGCGCATCGCATTTGCGCGAGCGCTGGTGCAGAAGCCCGACTGGCTCTTT
>JBKPBU010000448.1:0-9307 GCA_046727015.1 Candidatus Methylomirabilota bacterium
GATGCGCCTGAGCCCCGCCACCATGGCCTGCCTCCGCTGGTCGAAGATCGAGCGAAAGCGCGCCACGTCCTCGCTCGCCTCGGTCAGCGCGGCCAGCGCCGCCCACTGGATGAACTCGTTGGTCGAGATGAAGAAGTTGCCAGACGCGGTCTGGAGCGCCCGCATGAACTCCCTCGGGGCGATGACATAGCCCAGGCGCCATCCCGTCATCGCGTACGCCTTCGAAAAGCCGTTGAGCACGAAGGCGCGATCCGTGTACTCGAGAATGCTGTGCTCGGCGCCCTCGTAGGTCAGCCCGTGGTAGATCTCGTCGGACACCACGAGGGGCCCGAGCCCGGCCACCGCCTCGAGGCTCCCGGCCGTCATCACCGCGCCGGTGGGATTGGCGGGCGAGTTGACGAGGATGGCGCGCGTGCGGGGAGACAGGCGGGACGCGAACTCGGCGGGCCGGCACTGGAAGCCGTCCTCCTCCCACGTCGGCGCGTAGAGGCACTCGCCCTGCGGATAGCGGACCAGGTTCGGATAGACGGCGTAGTGCGGGTCGGTGAGCAGCACCTGGTCGCCCGGGTCGAGGATGCTCGAGAAGAGCAGCAGCATGGCGGGCGAGGTCCCCGCGGTCACGAGAATCTGCTCGGGCGAGACGGTGACGCCGTAGCGCGCGCGGTAGTGCTCCGCAATGGCCTCCCGCAGCGGCACGAGGCCCAGGCTGTGCGCGTAGCGTGTGCGGCCATCCTTGAGCGCTTTCTCGGCCGCTTCGCGGATCACCAGAGGCGTGTCGAAGTCCGGCTCGCCGAACTCGAGATGGATGATGTCCTTGCCCTCGCGCTCCAGCTCCTGTGCTCGCTGGAAAACCTCGACGGCGAGAAACGGCTGGATGACCTGCGAGCGCCTCGACGTCACCGCGGCTCCTTCCCCGACTGCGTCAGCCGACGGCGCGCGGCCAGGATCTGGGCCAGCATGCGCGGGCCGTCTTTCCACACGCCGACCTTCGAGCCCGGCTGGTCGGCCCAGTTGATCGCCACCTCGGCCACCTGATAGCCCCGCCGGCGCGCGAGCAGGAGCAGCTCCACGTCGAAGCCGAACCCGTCGGTCCTGAGCTCGCCGAAGAGCGTCTCCGCGGCGGCGCCCCGAAAGAGCTTGAAGCCGCACTGGGTATCCTTGATGCCCGGCACGCCCAGCCGCCTCACCAGGAAATTGAAGAGCTCGCCCGAGAGCTGGCGGTGCAGCCGCACCTGACGGCTCACCGACGGGTCGCGCACCGCGCGCGAGCCGACCGCAATGTCCGCGCCCGCCTGGATCGCCGCCTCGAGGCGCGTGACCTCGCCGATGGGCGTGGCGCCGTCGGCATCCGCCATGAGCCGCAACAGGCCCCGCGCCGCCCGCATGCCCGCGCGGACCGCGAAGCCCTTGCCGTGGTTCGCGCCCAGACGATGGAGCGTCACCGGCGGATGCGCCGCCTGCGCCTCGAGCACGCGCGCGGCCGTGTCGTCGCGGCTGCCGTCGTCCACGACCAGGACCTCGTAGGGCTCGCCCCGCCCGTCGAAGTAGGCCACGACCTTGGCGAGGTACGCGGGCAGGCGCAGCGCCTCATCGTAGGCGGGAATGATCACGGACCAGCGCGGCTCGGCCGCGGCCGTCACGGCGCTCAGGACCAGATCGGCGAGTCGGCGCGCGGCCGGCGGCGCGCCACGCCGGTCTTCTGGGCCGCGCGCGCCACCTCGCTGGCCACGGCCGGGGCGACCTTCTTGTTGAAGACGCTCGGGATGATGTACTCGGGGCCGAGCTCCTGCTTCGCCACGCAGGAGGCGATGGCGTGCGCCGCCGCGAGCTTCATCTCGTCGTTGACGAGCCGGGCGCGGACGTCGAGGAGCCCGCGGAAGAAGCCGGGGAAGCAGAGCACGTTGTTGATCTGGTTCGGGTAGTCGCTGCGCCCGGTGGCCATGACCCGCACGTGACGCATGGCCTGCTCGGGCTGGATCTCGGGCACCGGGTTGGCCATCGCGAAGACGATGCGGTCCCGCGCCATGCGCTTGAGGTCGCGCAGGCTCAAAGCGCCCGGCACGGAGAGGCCGATGAAGACGTCCGCCCCCCGCGTCGCGTCGCCAAGCTTGCCCTTGACCTGCTGCGGGTTGGTCGCCTCGCCGACCCATGTCTTCATGAAGTCCATGCCGGCGGCGCGCCCGCGGTAGATCGTCCCGTGCTCGTCCACCCCGATGACGTGCCTGACCCCGTGCGCCAGCAGCATCTTGATGACGGCGGTGCCGGCCGCGCCCACGCCGCACACCACGACCTTGAGGCGTCTCGGCTCCTTGCGGACGATCTTGAGCGCGTTCAGGAGCGCCGCCATGACCACCACGGCCGTGCCGTGCTGGTCATCGTGGAAGACGGGAATGTCGAGCTCCTTGCGCAGCCGTGCTTCCACCTCGAAGCAGCGCGGGGCCGAGATGTCTTCGAGGTTGACGCCGCCGAACGCGGGGGCGATCAGCTTCACGGTCTCGATGATCTTCTCCGGGTCCTTCGTATCCAGGCAGATGGGAAAGGCATCCACCCCGGCCAGCTCCTTGAAGAGCATGGCCTTGCCCTCCATCACGGGCATCGCCGCCTCGGGGCCGATGTCGCCGAGCCCCAACACCGCGGTGCCGTCGGTGACGATGGCCACGGTGTTCTGCTTGATCGTCAGCGAGAAGGCGCGCTGCGGGTCTTCCTTGATGGCCATGCACACGCGGGCCACGCCGGGCGTGTAGGCCATCGAGAGATCGTCGCGCGTCCGGATCGGCACCTTGCTTCGCACCTCGATCTTGCCGCCGAGATGCATGAGGAAGGTGCGATCCGATATGTTGGCGATGGTGACGCCGGTCAGGCGGCGGAGCTTGTCGATGATGCGCTGGCCGTGCTCGCTGTCCCGCGCCTTGATGGTGATGTCGCGGAAGACGCGATCGCGCGTCATCTCGACCAGGTCCACCGCGCCGATATCACCGCCGGCCTTGCCGATGACCATGGTGACGCGTCCCAGCATGCCGGTGCGGTTCAGGATCGCCAGGCGAACCGTGAAGCTGTGGGAGGCGCTCGGCGCAACGGCCATCAGTTCGATTCTCGCACGCGAGCGGCCATATGTGGGTTTTTGACGATAGGACCCTTTCTCCGGTCGTGTCAATCGATTTCCCGGCTCGGGCCCGCACCCCGCGTTTGACCCCCGCCGCGCGGCCGTGCTATCCACCCCCATGCGCTCCGCCGCCGCCCTCGCGTGGCTCGTCATCGCCGGGCTGGGAACATCCCCGGCGTTCGGCGAGCCGGCCCGGTGGGTTTCCGTGTCCGGGCAGAGCATCGTGTCCTTCGACGCGCGCTTCCCTCCGGCCGACTTCAGCGGCTACTGCCGCGACCTCTCGGGCGAGTTCGAGGCGGACGCCGACGACCTGAGCCGCGGCGTGAGCGGCCGCCTCACCGTGCAGGTGGCAGGTCTCAGCACCGGCAACGAAGGGCGTGACAAGGAAATGTGGAAGGCCCTGTCGGCCGCCCGCCATCCGACGATGTACTTCGTGATCCAGACCGTCGAGGCGCCCTCGTTTCCGCCGGGCGTCGCCGACCACACGGACACGCTGTTGACCATTCAGGGCCGGCTGTCCATCGCCGGCATCGAGCGCGTGAAGCGCTTCTCGGGTCGAGTCCGCTTGAAGCAGGGGCGGCTCTGGGTACGCGGCGAGAGTCGCTTCAAGATGAGCGACTTCGGCGTCAAGCCCCCGCAATACCTCCTGCTACCAGTCAAGGACGAGGTCGGCGTGGGCTTCGACCTCCTCCTCGAGCGCCAACAATAGCCCTGGTCGGGAAAGGCGCCCGCGCAGCTCCCCCAAGCCCTCGCGCAGGCGCCCGTGAATAAAATACCCCCTGGCCACCGTCAGTAATAAAAACAGGGTATTAGGGAACGCCGGAACGTGGGCGGAAGTTTAAGTTTCGAGGATGAAAATCTGAAACGGATTAGTGTTCGTAAGCGTCTAAAACGGTAAGGAGAAAATACGCACATGACGTTCAGGGAGACAGGCGACTCAGAGATCCACGTGGCCGCTCACCCTGGCACCGGCACGCCTCTCGCACAGCCAAAGGCCAGAGTGCGCAAGGGCGCCCTGCCCAAGATCGAGGCCGAACCGACGGGAACCGAGCTCGAGGACGAGGAAAAGGTCGCGGAGGTCGTCCTCGAGGAAACCCCTGCCCTGTCCGAGGAGGCGCTCCGCCCCAGCGCGGCGCCGGCCGAGGATCCCGTCCGCCTCTACCTCAAGGAGATCGGGAAGGTCCATTTGCTGACCGCACAGCAGGAGGTCAGCCTCGGCCGCCGGATCGAAGTAGGGCAGATCCAGCTCCGCCGGGCGCTGGCGGGTATTCCCATGGCGACAGCCCAGCTGCTTGCGCGGGTGGACCGGATCCGGCACGCGGAGCTCGGACTCGACGAGGTCATCGTGCTGCCCGAGGGCGGCGAGCCCCAGCCCGATGAGATCAAGCCGCTGCTGGCCGTGTTCACGCGGATCCGGCGGCTCGAGCGCGAGATCGAGCGGCTCCAGGAGTCCCTCCAGGACAAGCGCCGCGGAAAGACCACGCGGGCGAACTACCACAAGTGGATCGCCCAGAACCGCGCCGCAATTCAGACCGCGGTCGAGAAGCTGCCCCTCAAGCCCGGGCTCGTGGACCAGCTGGTGGGCGATGTCCGCCGCCAGGCGAAGCGCCTCGCCGAGGCGAGGACGTCCAAGGACATCCGCGCCCTCGAGCGCGAGATCGGGCTGGGCAAGAAGACGCTCCAGGCCGCGCTCCGCGTGATCGAAGAGCACGACCGTGTCGTGCGCCAGGCGAAGCGCGAGCTCATGGAGGCCAACCTGCGTCTGGTCGTCTCGGTCGCCAAGCGTTACCTCGGCAGCGAGCTGACGCTGCTCGACCTGGTCCAGGAAGGCAACATCGGTCTCATGAAGGCGGTGGACCGCTTCCAGTATCGGCGCGGGTTCAAGTTCTCGACCTACGCCACCTGGTGGATCCGCCAGGCCATCACGCGTGCCATCGCCGACCACTCGCGCACCATCCGCATCCCCGTGCACATGGTCGAGACGCTCAACCGCATCTCGCGCGTCAACCGCGCCCTGGTCAACGAGATGGGCCGCGATCCGACGCCCGAGGAGCTCGCCAAGAAGACCGGAGTACCCGCGCGCAAGGTCCGGCTCATCCTCGAGTCCTCGCGGAAGCCGCTCTCGCTCGAGACGCCGATCGGCGAGGACTCAGAGCTGGGGGACTTCCTCGAGGACAAGAGCACCGAGTCGCCCAACGACAACCTGATCAGCCAGGACCTGACGAATCAGGTGGAGCGGGCCCTCGGCACGCTCTCGGCCAAGGAGAAGGAGATTCTGCGCCTGCGCTTCGGCATCGGTGATGAGGGCGAGCACACGCTCGAGGAAGTCGGCAAGCGTTTCTCGGTCACCCGCGAGCGCATCCGCCAGATCGAGACCAAGGCGCTCCGCAAGCTGCGCCACCCGCTGCGCGGCCGGGCGCTCAAGGCCTTCGTCGAGAACTGAGTCCCTACCCGCCGCCCGAGGAGTATTCACGGGCGGCGGGGGCCGACACCCACCGGCAGAGACGCGCGATCGGCGCGGGTATCCACCAGTTCCAGCGCCCCATCAGCCGCATCGTCGCCGGCACCAGGAGCGCGCGCACCACGGTGGCGTCCAGGATGACCGCGATCCCGATCCCCACCCCCACCGTCTTGATGACTACCGAGTCGGCGAGCGCAAAGGCAAAGAAGACGCTCGCCATGATGGCGCCCGCCCAGGTGATGAGCCGCCCGGTCCGCTCCAATCCCGCGCCCACTGCCTGCACGTTGTCTCCGGTGCGCTCGTACTCCTCTCGCACGCGGCTGAGGAGGAGAACCTCGTAGTCCATCGACAATCCAAAGATGAGGCAGAACATGACGATGGGCGTGGCGGTCTGGATGGGCCCCGGTGTGAAGTGAAGCCACTCGGCCAGGTGGCCCTCCTGGAAGATCCACACGAGGGCCCCGTACGAGGCGCTGATCGAGAGCAGGTTGACGACGACGGCCTTGAGCGGCAGCAGCACGGAGCGGAGCAAGATCAGCAGCGCCACGTAGGTCGCGGCCACGACGAGCGCGATGGCGATGGGGGCGTTGCCCGCCACCACGCCCATGAAGTCGAGGTCGAAGGCCGTGGGACCCGTCACGAGTAGCTCGCCGTCCACCGGCGGGTGTGAGGCGCGAATGGCGCGGACGAGGGCCCGCGCCTCGTCACTGCCCGCCGGGAGCTCCGTGGAGACCGCGAGCACCATGATGCGCTCGCCGACGATCTGCGCCATAGCGGCCCGCATCTCCTCCGGCCAGAGTTCGGTCGGCACCTTGACCAGCCGCTGATACTCCTCGCGGCTCATGTCCGGAGCGAGGTCCATCGCGCTCTGCACCTCGCTGACGCCGGGCAGCTGCGCCAGCCAGCGGCTCAGGTCATAGGCCTGGCCCACGCGCGCGGGCTCGAGTGGCGATCCGTCGCGGTACCGGAGGACGACGACGATGGGCGTGGCGGCCGCGCCGGGAAATTCCCGACGGAGCAGGTCGGCGCCGCGGCGGGCCTCGGCCCAGGGCGGCAGCGACGACACGTCGCCCGCGCCGAGCCGGATGTGCATGAACGGAAGCCCCAGCAGCAGGAGGAGAGCCGCCACGGGCAGGAAGACGCGCCAGGGATACGCCATGACCAGAGTCGCGAGCCGGGGCCAGAAACCCGAGCCCGAGTCCAGGTGCACGGGACGGAAGACCGGCAGCGACAGCGCGTTGACCCTCGGCCCCAGGATGGCGAGGGCCGCGGGCAGGAAGGTCAATCCATACACGACCGAGAGCACCACCACGGTGGTGCCCGCGAGCCCCAGGGAGCCGATATTGCCCAATCCGAGCACCAGCATCCCGAGGAGCCCGATGGCCACCGTCACGCCGGAGAAGAGGATGGCCCGCCCCGTCGTCGCCAGGGTGGCCTCGAGGGCCTCGGGCACCGGATGGCGCGCGATCTCCTCCCGGAACCGGTTCACGATGAACAGCGAGTAGTCGATGGCGACGCCCAGCCCGATCATGCTGACGATGTTCGGAGCATAGGCCGACACGGACAGGTGGCGTGACAGGAGGTCGGTGCCGGCGAGGCCTCCGACCATGGCGAGGATCCCGACCCCGAGCGGCAGCAGGGCCGCCACCGCCGAGCCAAAGGCCAGGAGCAGGAACAGGGCCACCACCGGGAGAATGACCAGCTCGGCGCGATGCAGGTCCCGCCTCGCCACCTCGCCGAAATCATGGTTGAGAGGGACCATGCCGGCCGCCACCACCTCGAGCACGCTCGACCGCACCAGCGCGCGCAGCGAGGCATACTCCTCCGGCGGGACCGAAGAAAACCCCAGCGTCGCCTGGCCCGAGAAGCGGGCTCTGAGCTCGACCACCGCGCGGGCGTGGCGGCCGTCGCGGGAGAGATACTCGGGATCGGGCGGCTCGCCGTCGTACGCCGTGCGAATCCGC
The DNA here is from genome assembly GCA_046727015.1 of Candidatus Methylomirabilota bacterium. Lineage (GTDB taxonomy): Bacteria > Methylomirabilota > Methylomirabilia > Rokubacteriales > CSP1-6 > AR37. The sequence continues at coordinate 7,529 of JBKPBU010000448.1, forward strand.
GCGACCCTCCGGTCCGCCTTGAGCGGCGCCAGCGCCCGAGCTACCTCGTCCCGGAAGGCGCGATCGGTGGCTTTCAAGGAGGGGCTGCCGAATATCAGGTCGAAGGAGACGGGCTGCCCGGGCAGCTGACGGGCCATCAGGTCGGTGGCGCGTCCTGACTCCGTCGTCGCGAGCACCGTAGCCGTCTCGAGCCTGCCCCCCTGCGCCACGACCCAGAGCGCAGGCGCGAGGGAGAGGACCGAGAGGCCGAAGAGCCACCAGCGCAGGCGGTACACCCGCCGGCCCCACCTGCCGAGACCATTGCTCATCGCGTGATGCGCTCCCCCGATGTGTAGGGTCGGCTTCGCCCCGCTGACCGCCGCCGCGAGCCGGATCAAGAGTAACAGGAGTGGGTCCGGGGAGCATTGGACTTTGCGCCGTTTCGCCGCTAGACTCCCCTCCACCACGGCGCATTCGACTCACCCCGGGAGGTTTCCATGCACATCGGCGTCTGCATGTTCGCCACGGACTACGCGATTCGCATCGACGAGCTGGCCCGCGAGGCGGAGTCGCGCGGGTTCGAGTCGCTCTTCGTTCCCGAGCACACGCATATCCCGGTGAGCCGCCGCACGCCCTTCCCAAGCGGCGGCCCGCTACCCACGGAGTATTCCCACACCTTCGATCCGTTCGTGTCCCTCATGGCCGCCGCGGCGGCGACCAAGCGCATCCGGATCGGCACGGGCATCTGCCTCATCATCGAGCGCGACACGATCATCACCGCCAAGGAGGTTGCGAGCCTCGACGCGCTCTCGGGCGGGCGCTTCGAGTTCGGCATCGGGGGCGGGTGGAATGCCGAAGAGATGGAGAACCACGGCACGGACTACAAGACGCGCTTCAAGCGTCTCGGCGAGCAGGTGCGGGCGATGAAGGAGATCTGGACAAAGGACGAGGCCGAGTTCCACGGCCAGCACGTCAACTTCGACAAGATCTGGTCCTGGCCCAAGCCCGCCCAGAAGCCGCACCCGCCCGTTCTCCTGGGCGGAGAGAGCGCCCATACGCTTCAGCGCGTGGTGGACTTCTGCGACGGATGGTTCCCGCGCGGCCGCGCGGCCGAGGTCATCCTGCCCGCGCTGAAGGATCTGCGCGAGCGCGCGGCCAAGGCCGGGCGCGACATGAAGACGATCTCCATCTCCGTCTTCGGCGCCAAGCCCGATGAGCTGACCGTCGAGTCCTACGCGGCGGCCGGTATCACGCGCGCCATCCTGAGGCTGCCGCCGGAGGGACGCGAGACGGTGCTCCCGCTCCTCGACCAGTGGAGCAAGCTGATCAAGAAGTAGCGCAAGAGGGCGCCCTCGGCGCCTTCTTCACCGGCAGGCTCAGTGAGGCCTGCCGGTGAAATTGGCGATGGCGCGCGCCGCCCCGGTGAGCTCCAGGATGTGCATGCCCGTGTCGGCGCGATCCACGATGTAGACGTACCCGCGGTCGTCCACTTCGACGTTGTTGGTCTGGATCGCCACCTTGCAGCGCTCGGCGCCGCCCACGTTCACGCAGCGCTTGTCGGTCTTCGGCGTCACCGCCGGAATGTAGAAGCCGGCCTCGCGCGGCTGGAACGGGTCGCGGACGTCGACGGCGCGGACACCCCCGTTGAAGTACGCGATAAAGACGAGCCTGCCGTAGTAGATGGGCGTGAAGGACTCCTGCGACGAGTGAGGTCCGAAGCGCCCTCCGCGGCGACAGAAGTGCCCGGGAGATTCGGGCACCTCGAAGGTCGAGACCGGGAAGGGTCGGGATGGATCGGTC
>JBKPBU010000449.1:0-5611 GCA_046727015.1 Candidatus Methylomirabilota bacterium
CAGCGGAAGCGCGTCCCAGACGAGTCGCGAGGTCGCCGAGTCGTCGAGGACGGCATCGGCAGCCACCGAGCCCGCCGTGATCCGGATGCGCCGCGAGACCATCACCGTCCAGTGTAGTCGCCCCGCGCGCAGCGGGCAACCCTTACCCGCCCCAGCGCCTCAGGTAGGTCGCGAGCCGTGCGTCGAGGGCGGCCCGGTCGAGGACGGCCGCGGGTCCCTCGCCTTCGACTGCGGCCGCTCCCGCGCACGCCGCGGCGGCAGCCGCCTCCCACGGGTCACCTCGACGCTGGTATTCGACCAGCAGCGTGGTGGCGAAGACGTCCCCCGCTCCCGTCTCGTCGACCTCGGTCGCGCCGTCGGCCTCGACATGGTACGGATCGCCGTTGACGTAGAGCGTCGCCCCGCGCCTCCCGCGCGTGATGGCACCGAGGGGCACCTGCTCGAGCCACGCGACCGCCGCCTCTTCGCCTCCAGGCAAATCCTCCTCGCTGAGCACCAAGAGCTGGGTCTGGGGCAGCACGGCGGCGGCGTCCTCCCACGGCTGAAAGCCCATCAGGCCCCCCCTGCCGCGCTTGCGCATCCAGCCCTGCGGCAGCACCGCGACGGCGGCGTCCTCGAACGCGCCGGCCAGCGCCGGGTCCACTTCTCCCGCCACCGGACTCAACACGACGAGCGGCGCTCCCCTCCACGCGGCCGGCAGGTGCTCAGCCTCGAGGTCGGCGGCGCGCGAGCGGAGGGTGAGCGTCCGGGCACCCTTCGATTTGCCGAGCCGGTAGCGCGTGGTGTCCGCGGACGGGACCGTCGTGACGTGGAGGCCCTTCGGAAAAATGTCGAGCGGGTAGTCTGGAGCGACGGAGGTGAGGAGGCCGACGCCGAGGCCGAGCCGGTGCGCCGTCAGTGCCGCGTAGTAGGCGGAGCCGCCGGGCCTGACGCCCGAAGGCGTCTCGTCGAAGGTGACGTGCCCGATCGCAACGAGGTCGATCATGGATCCCCCCTCCCCCTTCCGGGAGAGGGTCGCCGTCACAGCTCCATCTGCTTGGCGATGATCTCCTTCATGATCTCGGAGGTGCCACCGCCGATGGTCAGCAGGCGGATGTCACGGAAGAAGCGCTCGACGGGGTACTCGCGCATGTAGCCGTAACCGCCGTGGAGCTGGACGCAATCATAGGCGACCTTCTGGGCCATCTCCCCGGAGAAGAGCTTCACCATGGAGATCTCTTTCACCGCGTCCTCGCCGGCCTGGAACTTGAGGCAAGCGGAGTAGGTGAGCCAGCGCGCCGCCTCGATGAGCGTGGCCAGATCGGCCAGCTTGTGGCGCACCACCTGCTTCTCCGACAGCGGTCCTTCGAAGGCGTGGCGCTGCTTGACGTACGCGATGGTGTCTTCGAGCGCCCGCTCGCAGCCGGCCACCGCGTGGAGGCCGGCCACCAGCCGCTCGCGCTGGAACACGCGCATGACCTCATAGAAGCCGACGCCCTCACGCCCGAGCAGATTGTCCGCCGGCACGCGCATGTTCTCAAAGGCGAGCTCGGCGGTGTCCGATGCGCGGTTGCCCATCTTGTCGAGCTTGCGACTGACGGTGAATCCCGGCGTGCTCCGCTCGACGAGGAACATGGAGATACCGGTATGCCGTTTCTCCCGTGGGCTGCCCTCGAGGCGCGCGGCGACGAAGAAGAGATCGGCCATCGCGCCGTTGGTGATGAACATCTTGGAGCCATTCAGCACGTAGTGACTGCCGTCCCTGGCGGCGCGCGTCCGGATGGCCGCCACGTCGGAGCCGCCCCCGGGCTCCGTGACCGCGATGGCGGTGAGCTGCTCGCCCCGGCAAATGCCCGGCAGGTACTTCTCCTTGAGCGCCTCGCTGCCCGTCCAGTACAGATGCGGCGAGGCCATGTCGGTGTGGACGCCGAGCGCCATGGCGAAGGCGGCGCAGCGGGAGCGCGCCGCCTCCTCGCAGAGCACGGCCGTGGTGAGGAAATCGGCGCCGCCGCCGCCGTATTTCTCGTCGTACTCGACGCCGAGGAATCCGAGAGCGCCCATGCGGGGCCAGATGGACTTGGGGATCTGGCCCGCCTCCTCCCACTCGTCGACGTGGGGCTCGACCTCCTTCTGGACGAAGGCGCGCACCGCCTGGCGGAACATCTCGTGCTGCTCGCTGAATATCTTCATGCGCCGCTGCCCCACTTCGTCTTGACGGCTTCCCTGTCCACGCCGCCTTCCGCGGCGCGCGCGAGGGCGTCGGCGAAGACCACCACGTGGGGACGCTTGAAGCGGGCGATCTTCGATCCCACGAAGTCGCTCACCTGCTGGGCGGTGTACCGGCCGGCGGTCTTCACCTCGACGACGGCCTTGATGGCCTCGCCCCACTTCGCATCCGGGATGCCGTACACGCACACCCCGCTCACCCCGTCCATCTGCATGATGACGGTCTCGACTTCAGCCGGATAGACGTTCTCCCCGCCGGGCTTGATCAGCTCCTTCTCCGGCTTGCGCTTGACGTAGTAGAGGTAGCCGTCCCCGTCGAGACGCCCCACGTCGCCGGTGTGGTGCCAGCCGTTGCGGAAGGTATAGGCCGTCACCTCCGGCTGGGCGAAGTAGCCCTGGAACACGAGCGGACCACGGACGGCGATCTCGCCGGGCGCGCCCACGGGCACCTCGCGGTCGTAGTCGTCCACGAGCTTCAGCTGGCAGAGGGGCGCCGGCCTGCCGGCGGCGCCGGGCCGGTCGGCCACGCGCTGGAGGCTGACGAACCCGCTCGTTTCCGACTGCCCGAAGCCCGTCCAGAATTGGGCCCCCGTCCGCTCGTGCAGGCGCTGGATGGTCTGCGGAGAGTCCAGCCCGGACACATGCTTCAGGCTCGGGAGCCGGCTGCCCTGCTTCTCGGCGGCGTCCAGCAGGCTGCTCAGCACCGGAGGAAAGTCAGAGACGTGCGTGACGTGGTGGCGGTCGATGAGCCGCACGGCCTCGTCCGCGTCGAAGCGCGGCACCAGGACGCTGGCGCCCCCAGCGTGCATGTGAGCCATGGCCATGCCGAGCGCGGTGATGTGGAACAGCGGGAGAGCGAGGAGATAGTGATCCGCCGGGGTCAAGCCGAATCCGGCCATGACCGTCAGGTTGGCCGCGATGATATTGGCATGGGTCAGCACGGCACCGCGCGGCACCACGTCCACCGCCGCCGTCGAGATGACGGCGAACGGGTCGGCCGGCGAGACGTCGGCCGCGGCGGGCCCCCTCGCCGCTCCGTAGAGGGAGTCAAAAGGCTTGAAGCCCGGCGCGGCCGACGCGCCGAACTGATACCAGTGCGGCACGCTCGCTTTCTTCTCCGGCCAGCCCGCCACCACCCCGAGCGTCGAGGCATCGACCACCATCATCCGGGGCGCCGCGCGCTCGACCACGCGCTCCACTTCCTCCGCGGTCAACCGCCAGTTGATGGGATACGCGACGATGCCCTCGCGCGCGCAGGCGCCATACAGGTCCAGGTACGCGGCGTCGTTCTGCGCCAGGACGCAGACGCGCTCCCCCTTGCCGATGCCGAGGGCCGACAGCCCGCCCGCCAGCGTGTCCGCCCGGTCCTTGAACTCTCCGAACGAGACCGGACGGTCTCCCTGGATGATGGCGGGCGCGCCGCCATACGCGGACGCGCTCCGCGCGATCATGTCGTAGACCGTGAAGCCGTGCACGCCCATGCGGGGTTCAGGCTCCCTTCACTGCCCGACGATGTCCTTCTTCATGGGGCCGAGGATACCCAAGAGCTCCTGTTGCTCCTTCGCGGGGACCTTGAACTTGTCGAGCGTCTTGACCAAGTCCTCCACTGTCGCGTTCCACTCGGCTTCGGTGATGCCCATGCCCTTGTGGACCGTCTTCATGTCGCGGCCAAGGTAGGCGCAGGGCCCGCCGGTCGCATCGCAGATCTGGTCGGCCAGGTCGGTCTGGATCTTCGCGACCTTCCCGGCGTCCAGGCCCTTGAACCGGCTGTTGACCCGCGGGTCCGCGGCCAGGTTCGCGACGAAATCGTCGACCACTCCCTTGATCGCCTCGCGCCCGCCCAGCCGCTGATACAGCGTGGGCTGCTCCGGCGCCGCCGGCGGCGTCGACGCGCAGCCCGCGATACCCATCACCAGAACCATCCCCAGGACCAGGCGCACCAATGGGTGGATCCTCGACATGCCTTTCCTCCTCTTCGTTGAGGGCTAGCTCAGCCACCGTTTGCGGCGTTTGTAGTGCTTGACGTCGCGGTATGATTTGCGGGCGCCGACCTCGGTCAGGCCCAGGTAGAACTCCTTGATGTCGGCGTTGTCTCGCAGCGAGACGGCGGGGCCGTCGAGCACGATGCGCCCGTTCTCCATGACGTAGCCGTGCTGGGCGATGGCGAGGGCCAGGGTGGCGTTCTGCTCGACCAGCAGGACCGTGAGCTTTGCCTCGCGACTGAGGCGCTCGACGATCTCGAAGATCTCCTCGACCAGCATCGGCGCGAGTCCCAGCGACGGCTCGTCGAGCAGGACGACACGGGGGTCGGACATCAGCGCGCGGCCGATGACGAGCATCTGCTGCTCGCCACCCGAGAGGTAGCCGGCCTGCACCGAGCGGCGCTCCTTGAGACGGGGAAAGTACTGGTACACGCGCTCGATGCCGCCGGCGACGCGCGTACGGTCGGACTGGATGTGGGCGCCGACCGTCAGGTTCTCCTCCGTGGTCAGGTGCTCGAAGACGCGGCGTCCCTCGAAGACCTGGGCCACCCCGCGCTTGACCATGTCGTAGGGCGCCACGCGGTCGATCCGCTCTCCGTTGAGCTCGATCGTGCCCTTGGTCACCTCCCCGCGCTCGGTCCGAAGCACGCCGGATATGGCCTTGAGCGTCGTGGACTTCCCGGCGCCATTGGCGCCGAGGAGCGTCGTGATGCTCCCGTCGCGGACTTCGAGCGACACCCCCTTGAGCACGAGGATGACGTTGTCGTAGATGACTTCCACGTTGTTGAGCGTCAGCATATTCGTCGGTCGTCGGAGGGGGGCACGACGCCCCCCTCCGACTTCATTCCTCCGTGCCGGTGTCGTGAAGGCTACTTGGCGGCGGCCGCCTTGATGTGCTTGGCCACGACATCGGGATACGCCGAGTACCAGTCGGTCACCTTCTCGAACTTGCCGCCCTTCACCTGCCAGATCTGGACGAGCCCGCCGCCCTCGTGGTCGGTGGGGGTGATCTTGAGCGGGGGCACGAGCCCGCCGAGGGTGAACCCGGAGATCTTCTCGAACCCGGCCTTCGTGTCGACGCCGGTGATCTTCCCGTCTTTCTTGGCCTTGAGCGCGTTGCGGATGGCTTCCACGTGGAGCGCGGCGATGAGGACGCCGCGATTGTAGAACACGGTCGAGGCCATCTCCTTCGGGGCCGGCTTCCCCTCCTTCTTGTACATTTCCCGGATCTCGTTCAGCACCGGGTAGTCCTGTCCGACGCCGGCGAACTGCATCGTGTAATACCCCTCGGCCGCGGCGAAGCCTCCGGCTGCGTCGATGTTCGCCTCAGCCGAGCCCCACACGAACGACACGAACTTGTTGAGCGGGTAGCCCACGCGCTTGAACTCCTTGATCGACACCGCGGGGGCGCCGCCGAACAGATG
>JBKPBU010000450.1:0-3363 GCA_046727015.1 Candidatus Methylomirabilota bacterium
GCGACCTTCGATCGCACCGCGCCGTCGTTCGACAACCCGGACTTCGTGGAGGTCGTCATCCACTCCTACCGCCACCGCCACGGCCATGCGCCCGGGGAGGCGCGCTTCGACCCGCTCGAGCGGCAGCTCGCCGGGCGGCCGCCGATCACCGTCCCGACCATTGTCCTTCACGGGGCAGATGACACGGTCGATCTTCCGCGCCGGTCGGAGGGTCACATGGCGCTCTTCCCCACCGGCACCGAGCGCCGGGTGGTGGCGGGCGCCGGCCACTTCCTGCCGCGCGAGCAGCCCGCGGCCGTCGCAGAGGCGCTCCTGGCGCTCCTGGCGCGCGCGGGGTAGGCGATTGCCCCCGCGAGGCAAGATATTCAGAAATCCGCGTTTTGAGTTAGACTGCTAAGTAACCCCCGGGTGCAGCCAACCGGGGAGCACTCCAGCCCGTGTGTGAGCCGGGCCCGTTCGCCTGCCGATGCGGTCAAGAGGGTTGCCAGAATGAGCAGTCCAGTTGAGTAGACGGTCGCGCCACTCGCGCCGGCCGGGACCGCACCCGCCCGGCGGGATGCGCGGGCCGGGCCCGTCGCGCGTGCCGCCGCCGGCCGCCGCGACCTCGGGCTTCGAGAGCCTCACCGCGGTCAATCCCCACGAGCGGTTGACGCTCGAGACCACGGCCGAGGAGCTGTCCATGCGCGCGATGGACCTGATCGCGCCCATCGGCAAGGGCCAGCGCGGGCTCATCGTCGCCCAGCCCAGGACCGGGAAGACCATGCTCCTCCAGGGGATCGCCAAGGCGGTGCTCGCCAATCACCCGGAAGTCGTGGTCATGGTTCTCCTCGTGGACGAGCGCCCCGAAGAAGTCACGGATTTCCGGGTGACCATCGGCAAGTCGGCGGAGATCTTCGCTTCGAGCAACGACAATCCCTACCGCCGGCACATCGAGGTGACCGAGCAGGTCCTCGACAAGGCCAAGCGCCTCGTGCTCGAGAAGCGGGACGTGCTCCTCCTCTTCGACTCCCTCACGCGCATGACGCGCGCGTACAACAACGAGCTCAGCTCCCGCGGGCGCACCATGTCCGGCGGCATCGACAGCCGCGCCTTCCTGATGCCGCGCGCCTTCTTCGGCTCCGCCCGCAAGCTCGAAGAGGGCGGGTCGCTCACCATCGTGGGCACGGTCCTGGTCGAGACCGGCTCGCGGATGGACGACATCATCTTCGAGGAGTTCAAGGGCACCGGGAACATGGAGCTCCACCTGACCCGGGAGCTGGCCGACCGCCGAATCTTCCCGGCGATCGACATCCTCAAATCCGGGACGAGGCGCGAGGAGCTGCTCTACACCGAAGCCGAGCTGAAGAAGGTCCATCTCCTCCGCCGCGCGCTGTCCGGCACCAAGCCGGTGCAGGCGATGGAGGCGATGCTCGAGCGCCTGCGCCTCACGGCCACCAACGCGGAGTTCCTCAAGTCGCTCGGGGCGTAGGGCTCGCGGAGCTACTGAGCGTCCAGCATCTTCCGAACCAGCGCGAGCAGCTCGACGAGGTTGAAGGGCTTCCGGAGTAGCGGCACGCCGGTCTCCCGCATGAGACGATGCGCCTCGGAGGACCCCGTGGTACCCGTGAGGAAGATGATCTTGTGCGGTGGATGCGCCTGCCGGCGTACCAGCTCCCGGTAGAGGCCGATGCCGTCCAGCTCCGGCATGTGGAGATCGGTCAGGATGAGGTCGTAGCGCCGGCGTTGGGTCCTGTTCAACGCCGCGATGCCGTTCGGCGCGGTGTCGACGTCATGCCCGTCCAGGCTGAGCATGTCGACGATGAGCTGGGTGATCAAGGGATCGTCGTCCACGAGCAGGATACGAGCCGTGGCTTTCTGCTCGGGCGAAGGATCTTCGGTCATGGGCATGTGGCGCGTCCTGCTCCATGACGGAGCAAACGCCGCGCCACCTTCAGTTGAGCAGGGGAATCGCGTACTTGGCAGACAAGGCACGCCCCGGGCGACTGAAATTGTCAGCCGGGGCTGCAGAAACGGGGAGCGCCGCCGGCTAGGACTCCATGCGCCGCGGAGCGGCTGATTTCGTCGGGCCGATGAATTCCACCATGTTGCCGTCCGGATCCTTGACGAAGATCTGGCGGAGGCCCGTCGGCCCCGAGACGACGTCGCGGCAGGGCAGTCCCAGGTTCGAGATCTCACCCGCGGTCCTGTCGGCGTCTTCGGTCCAGAGTGCGAAATGCGCGTACCGCGCCAGGATCTTCTCGCGCTCGACCGCCGGCCGCACGAGCTGGTCGTTCAAGATGATGTGCAGCGACAGCCCGTTGCCGAGGTTGTACCAGATGCCCGGGAAGTCGAAGGCCGGGCGCGGGATCTCCTCGAGCCCGAGCAGGCCCGTGTAGAACTCCCGCGCCTTGGCGACGTCGGTGACGGTGATGCTCACGTGGTTCAGCTCCTTGAACAATCCCATGGCGGCCTCCCGTTGATTCTTCGACTGTGAGCGGGATTCCCCGCGCCATCCGTTCCCTGGCGGAATCCTAGCACGGGCGGGTGACTTCGGGCCGCCCTTCGGTATAAGATGACCGAGCCATGACCCGAGCGCCCATCGTGGTCGCCGCCGTGCTGGCGCTCCTCGCGGCGCGCGACGCGGGCGCCGGCGTGCCCACCGACCAGCTCCGCGGATCCATCGACCTCGTCTTGAAGATCGTCACGGACCCCGAGCTGAAGAAAGAAGCGAGGACGGCGGAGCGCCGGAAGAGGATCCGGGAGGTGGTCAACCAGATCTTCGACTTCACGGAGATCTCGCAGCGATGCCTGGGCCGCCACTGGCCGGCGCGCACGCCCGCCGAGCGGGAGCAGTTCGTCGCGCTCTTCGGCGACCTCCTCGAGAACGCGTACATCACGAAGATCGAGAGCTACTCCGGGGAGAAGATCCAGTACCCCGGCGACGTCATCGAGGGCGAGCTGGCCATCGTCAAGACCCGCATCGTCACGAAGCAGGAGACGGAGATCCCCGTCGACTACCGCATGTTCCTGAAGGATGGGCGCTGGGCCGTCTATGACGTGAGCATCGAGGGCATCAGCCTCATCGGCAACTACCGCACCCAGTTCAACGCGGTCATCCAGCGCTCGGGCTACCCGGACCTCGTGGCCAAGCTCACCGCGAAGCGAGACGAGCGCCCCGGGGCGCGCGAGGCGGGACGCCAAGAGGCGGCCGTGCCCGCCGCCGGCGCGGTGCCCGTGCGCGCGCGCCAGTCGCCCTAGCCTCCCTATGTACGTCCCGGCTCATTTCGAGGAGACGCGGTGGGAAGTCCTGAGCCGGTTGATCCACGACCACTCGCTGGCCGCGCTGGTGACGCTCGGCCCGGACGGGTTGAACGCGAACCATAT
>JBKPBU010000451.1:0-7053 GCA_046727015.1 Candidatus Methylomirabilota bacterium
GTCTCGCTGTCCACCCACTGGAGATCCTCGAAGACGACGAGCAGCGGCTGTCCCTGGCTCTCCCGGAGCAGGAGCGACTTGACGGCGTCCAGCGTGCGCTGGCGCCGTTGCGAGGGGTCGAGGGCCTGCCATCGCGCCTCCTCGGTCGGCACGTCGAGGAGCGCCAGCAAAGCGGGCAGGATCGCCTCGAGCGCGGGATCGAGGATCAGGAGCTTGCCGGTGACCTTCTCGCGGATCTTGCGGGCGTCGTCGCGCGACTCGATCTGGAAATAGCCCTTGAGGAGATCCGCGATGGGCAGGTAGGGCGTCGCCTTGCCATACGAGATCGACCGGCTCTCGAGGACGAGCCAGGCCGGGCGCGGCACCTCCTGAATGATCTCGTGGTAGAGCCGCGACTTGCCCACGCCGGGCTCGCCGACCACCGCCACCACCTGCCCACGGCCTGCCGCCGCCCGCTCGATGGCCTCGCGCAGCTGCTCGAGCTCGGACGCGCGCCCGACGAAGCGCGACAAGCCGCGCCGCGCCGACGCCTGCAGGCGCGAGCGCGCAGACCCCGCTCCCACGACCTCGAACACTTCGAGGGGCGCCTCGAGGCCCTTGACGGGCATCGGACCGAGCGAGCGCGCCTCGACCCAGCCTTCGGCGAGACTGATCGTTCCGGCGGTCGTCAGGACGGTGCCCGGGGTCGCCATCTGCTCCATGCGGGCGGCGAGGTGGGTGGTCTGGCCCACCGCCGTGTAGTCCATGTGCAGGTCGCTGCCGATCGAGCGCACGACGACCTCGCCGGAGTTCAGCCCCACGCGCATCTGGATCGGGATGCCTTCGGAGCGCCGGACTTCCTCGGCGTAGCGCTTCACCGACTCCTGCATGCGCAGGGCCGCGTAGCAGGCGCGCACGGCGTGGTCCTCGTGGGCCACCGGCGCTCCGAAGAGCGCCATGATGCCGTCGCCCATGACCTGGTTGACCGTGCCCTCGTACTGGTGGACGGCGTCCATCATGTGCTCGAGGACGGGATCGAGGAGCTTGCGCGTCTCTTCCGGGTCTCGATCGGCCAGGAGCTCCATGGAGCCCTTCAGGTCCGCGAAGAGCACCGTCACCTGCTTGCGCTCTCCGGCGATCGCGCTTCGCAAAGTCAGGATCTTCTCCGCCAGGTGCCGCGGCGTGTACGCCTCGGGCGAGGCGAAGCGCGTCTGCCCGGTACGCTGGGCCTCGACGCTCAACCCGCACGCGCCGCAGAACCGGACCCCCTCGGCGAGCTCGGCGCCGCAGGACGCGCAGGAGAGGGCGAGGCGCGCGCCGCATTCGGTGCAGAAGCGCGACGACGCCGGATCCTCGTGGCGGCAGCGCGGACAGGGCATGGCGGACCTTTCGCGGTCGTCGCCCGCGGGAGTGCGGACGACCGTTCGACAGTAGCCCCAACGGGACAGGGGGGTCAACAACCCTCGACTACTCGTTGGGAGCCGGCAGGGGCTCGACCCGCCCCGGGCTCTCACGAGCGCGCTCGTTCTGCTCGGCATGAACCCGTCGCATGAGCGGGATCAGCGGCAGGATCACGACGAAGATCAGCGAGATCAGCCAGAAGTCGTCGGCGTAGCCCAAAATTTGCGCCTGCTCGACTGTGCTTCGGTACAGCATGGCCAGCGCCTGGCGGCCGGCCGTGAACGAGTCCGCGCCCTGGCTCTGGAAGTGGTCGGTCCATTGCTTCAGCCGCGCCGCCGTGTCGGCGCTCCAGACGTCGACGTGCGAGATCAGGGTGGTCTGGTGCTCCTGGCTGCGCCGGACCAGGAGGGTCGTGGCGAGGGCGATGCCGATGCTGCCGCCGACGTTGCGGACCATGTTGTAGGCGGCGGTGGCGTTGCCGAGGCGCTCCAGGCGGATGGTGGCGAGCGTGAGCGTCTGGAGAGGCACGAAGATGAAACCCATGGAGAACCCCTGAAGGAAGCGCGGCCAGGCGAGACTCCAGTAGTCCATGCCGAGGGTGAGGTTCGTCATCAGCGTGGTGGCGACGGCGCTCAGGAGGCACCCGCCCGCCAGCATGAGCCGCTGGTCCATGCGAGCCACGAGGCGCCCCGAGATCATCAGCGCCATCATCGTGCCGAGACCTCCCGGAGCCAGCACGAGACCGGAGTTCCACGCGTCGTAGGCCAGCATCTTCTGGGTGTACAACGCGATCAGCAGCATGCTCGAGTTGAACCCGAGGCCGACGAGCGCGATGCAGACGGTTCCCACCGCGAAGTTCCGGTCGTTGAACACGCTCAGATCGAGGATGGGCTCGGAGGCCATGAGCTCCCGCACGAGGAAGCCGACCAGCGCACAGATGGCAAGGGCGACCAGCGCCACGATCACGTCCGAGTCGAACCAGTCGCTCTTCTCCCCGAGGTCGAGCACGAGCTGCAGGCAACCGAAGCCGACGACCATGAGGACGAGTCCCACCGCGTCGATCCCCCGCGACTTCTTGGCGAACGGGGAGTCGAACAGGAACGCGCTGACCATCAGGAACCCCATGAAGCCGATGGGAATGTTGATGTAGAAGATCCAGCGCCAGGACCAGTTGTCGACGATCCAGCCCCCCACCGTCGGTCCCAGGATCGGCGCCATCATGATGCCGACCCCCCACACGGCCATAGCCGTGCCCCGCTGTCGCAAGGGGAAGATCTCCCACATGATCGCCTGCGCCATCGGGATGACAGGTCCGCCTCCGAGCCCCTGGAGCACCCGCATGGCGACCAGGAACTCCAGGTTCGGCGCGATGCCCGAGAGGAACGAGCTGCCCGCGAAGAGCACCGTGCAGATCAGGAAGAATCGCCGGCGCCCGAAGCGCGCGGAGAGCCAGCCGGTGGCGGGGATGATGACCGCGTTGGCGGCGAGATAGGAGGTGAGCACCCAGGACATTTCCTCGATGCCGGCCGACAGCGAGCCCTGCATGTGGGGAAGCGCGACGTTGGTCACGCTGGTGTCGAGGACTTGCATGACGGTGACCATCATCACGGAGAAGGTGATGGCCCACCGGCGGGCGGGCGATATCTGTGGGTCAGCCCAAGGCTCGGGAGCGCTCACGTTGCGCCCGAGGATCGTCCCAAGGCGGCTCCCTGTCAATCGGCTTTCAAGCCCCGCCTGCCCTTGACACCTCGGCGGGGCTCGTCTACTTTCTCCTGCGCGATGGCGCCTTCGGAACCGATCCCCTACACCGTGCGGCTCCTCCGTCGTCGGGTGGCCGGTCCCGGCGCTCCCGTATTCGACCTCGAGCTGCCCGGCGGCGCCATCCACCGCGTGGGGGCGACCGCGGCGAAGCCCGCCTTCACCCTGCGCATCACCAATGACCGCGGGTGGCGCGCCCTCGCCGCGCTCGACGAGACACGGATCGGCGAGGCGTATCTGCAGGGCGATCTGGACTTCGAGGGTGATGTCCTGGCCGCCCTCGATCTCCGGCGCTTTCTCTCCGACCGGCACCCGCTCGCCTCCCTGTGGCGCTTCGTCCAGCCGTGGCTCTACGGCAACGTGGGCGCCGACAAATCCTGGGTGCCGCAGCACTACGACTACGGCAACGACTTCTACTTCGCCTTCCTCGACCGGAAGTTCCGCCTCTATTCCCAGGCCGTCTTCACGTCGGACGACGAGACGCTCGAGCAGGCGGCCCAGAACAAGCTCGACTATGTGATGGAGGTCTGCCGCCTCCGCCCGGGCAGCCGTGTCCTCGACGTGGGGGGCGGCTGGGGATCGTTCGCCGGGTACGCCGGCCCGCGGAGTGTCGACGTGACCATGCTGACGATCTCGCACGAGCAGTACCGGTATCTCTCCGAATGGTGCGCGACACAGACCTCGCCGGCGCGCGTGCGCGCGGTGTACGAGAGCGTTTTCGCCTACGCCCCCGGCGAGCGGTACGACGCCGTGGTCCTCTGCGGAGTCATGGAGCACCTGCCCGACTACCCGGCGCTGTTCAGGAAGTTCGACGCGCTGCTCGAGCCGGGCGGCTTCGTCTACATGGACTTCGCCGCGGGGCGGAAGAAGTTCGACGTCAGCGCCTTCACCTACCGCTACGTCTTCCCGGGAGACCACACGCCGGTGGTGCTGCCCGAGCTCTTCGCCGCCGCCAACCGGACCGCCCTCGAGCCGGTCGCACTTCACAACGACCGGCACAGCTATTACCTGACGCTCACGGCCTGGGCGCGCAACCTCGAAGGGGCGCGGCGGGAGCTCTGCGCGCGGTACGGCGAGCGGGTGTTCCGGCTTTTCCAGATCTACCTGTGGGCGGGAGCGCACCTGCACCGGGACGGTGGGCTCGAGGCCTACCGGGCGGTGTTCCAGAAGGCGCGTGGCCGTTCCTCGGCCGGCCTCGGAGTGCGCGCGCCCCGGTAAGCGGGTATACTCCCCCCTCATGCGCGTCCTCCTCGTCCACCCAAGCGCGTTGATGTATTCGGAGCTGTACCTCCGGCTCGAGCCGATCGGCCTCGAGCGCGTGGCCGCCGCCGTGCGCGCGGCCGGCCACGAGGTCCGGATGCTGGATCTCCAGATCTTCTCCCACGCCGACTACCGCGCCGAGCTCGACGCATTCAGGCCCCAGGTCGTCGGCTTCTCGGTGAACTACCTCGCCAATGTGCCGGAGGTCATCGACCTCGCCCAGGAGACCAAGCGCCTCCTGCCCGACTGCTTCCTCATGGTCGGCGGGCACAGCGGCTCCTTCATCGCGGAGGAGCTGCTCGAGCACGGCCGCGGCGCGATCGACTGCGTGGTGCGCGGCGAGGGCGAAGTCATCGCCCCGCGCGTGCTCGAAGCCATCGGCGACTCCAAGCTGTCGGCGCTGCCCGGGGTGGTGACGCCGCACGGCCACGGCCCTCCGCCCACCCTCCTCGACGACCTCGATCGGTTCCTGCCCGCCCGCGACCTCGCGCGCAAGCGGCACAAGTATTTCATCGGCGTGCTCGACCCCTGCGCCTCGGCGGAGCTGACGCGCGGCTGTCCCTGGGACTGCTCCTTCTGCAGCGCGTGGACCTTCTACGGCCGGAGCTACCGGAAGGCGTCTCCGGAAAAGGCCGCGGAGGATCTGGCGTCGATTGCTGAACCGAACGTGTTCCTGGTGGACGACGTCGCCTTCATCCACCCCGAGCACGGCTTCGCCATCGGGCAGGAGCTCGAGCGGCGGCGCGTGAAGAAGCAGTACTACCTCGAGACCCGCTGCGACGTGCTGATCAAGAATCGCGATCTCTTCGCCTACTGGAAGAAGCTCGGGCTCTACTACATGTTCCTCGGCCTGGAGGCGCTCGACGAAGAGGCGCTCAAGCTCCACCGCAAGCGCGTCACCCCGGGGGAAAATTTCGAGGCGCTCGAGATCGCCCGCGAGCTGGGGCTGGCGGTCGCCGTCAACATCATCGCCGATTGCGACTGGGACGAGCGGCGCTTCGAGGTGATCCGGGAATGGGCGATGACTGTGCCCGAGATCGTCCACCTGACGGTGGCCACCCCCTACCCCGGCACGGAGATCTGGTTCACCGACGCGCGGCGCCTCGCCACGCGCGACTATCGCCTCTTCGACGTGGCGCACGCGGTCCTTCCCACGCGCATGCCGCTCGACAAATTCTACGCCGAGCTGGTCAAGACGCAGGACATCCTCAACCGCAAGCACCTGGGCTGGGGCGCCATCCCGAAATATGGCTTCCCCGCCGTGCGCGCCCTCATGCGCGGGCAGACCAATTACGTCAAGATGCTGTGGAAGTTCGCCAGGGTCGTGAACCAGAACCGGCAGTACGCCGATCATCAGCGCCCGGTCACCTACGAGATGAGGCCGCCCAAGCCCGCCGTGACCAAGCCCAACCCGGCCGAGCTCTTCGTCCACCTGCCGCCCAGGCTCCAGAAGCCCACCGCCAGCGGCACCGCCGCCGGTTAGCGCGATGCGGTGGTGCTGCAGAGCGGGTACTTACTCCCGTTCGGTTTCAGCCGCGCGATAGATTTCGCTGACGCATGCATACGTCCGCGGCGGACCGCCTCCCGCGGCAGCCATGTCCGCATGGAGTCGCCGCAGGTCCCGCTCCGTGTCCACGTCGAACCAGGATGGGAGCAGGGCGACGCGCAGGCGAAGGGCGCGGGCCGTCGCCTGCGTGGCGGCGAGAACTCCGGCTGTGCTCCATGGAATGCCCTCGAAGAGCCGGGGCTGGGGCGAGCCCAGCCCGATCAGGTAGTAACCACCGTCCTCGCAGGGCCCGAGCACCACGTCGTGCCTTCCGCCGGCCAGGAGCCGGGCGGCCTCGGACACATAGGCCAGCGGGAGCGTCGGGCTGTCGCTGTCCATCGCCATGGCACCGGCATGCCCGCCATCGAGAAGCCCGGACAGGAGGCTCGAGAGCCTCTCCCCCAAATCCGCTCCCCGCTGGGCCACGAGCCTCAGGCCAGGAGGAGCGAGTGCCCTCATGAGCGGCTCCGCCTCGAGAGGCGTGAAGGCCACCACGCCCGCGATGCCTCCCAGGGCCGCCACCGCATCGAGACGGTCGAGGAGAAAGCAGCGATACAGCTCGGTCGCGCGCTCTATCCCGAGCGACGCGTGCAGGCGAGACTTGACCACCGTCATCCCCGGCGCCTTCGCCATCACCGCGACGGCCGGCGGGAGCGCCGAGGCCCGCCTTACAGGCTCCATTTCACCCCGCACCCGCGACATGGCTCGGGCGGTGACGCCGTCTGCAGGTCGCGCCGGAACGCCAGGTACCGATCACCCCACCAGATCTCTTCCAATGACTCCTGATACAGGTTGCCGAGGATGATGCCGTCATAGTCGCTCGTGATCCACGGCGCGATACAGCACGGGAGCACGTTGCCGTGCACGGTGACGTACACGAGGCTCCAGGGACGCCGGCACGCGCTCCAGGGCTGGTCAGCCTGCGGAGCGGTCAGGCTGACCTCGGGCGCCGCCGCCCCGGAAGCCGAGAAGACGATACCGGCGGCCTTCGCGGCCGCCTCGGCCGTCCGGATCATCTCCGCCTCGCGCGCCTCGAGCCTGCCGAAGAGCGACTGATCCTCGGTCGCCATCCCGAGCCCGTTGTACACGAGCCGCTGGAGATGGATCGC
>JBKPBU010000452.1:0-2705 GCA_046727015.1 Candidatus Methylomirabilota bacterium
GCGATGATGGCGATCATGTTGTCGCGGCGCGCCGGGTTGAAGCCAGAGAGCAGGACGAACTCCTCCCGCTTTTCGCCGGGCAGCCGCATGATGGTGAAGTACGGCTCCATCTCGTGGTCGCGCCCATCCTGCGTGAGTCGCGGGATGCTCCAGAGGTCCTCCTTGTTGTAGAAGACCTGCGGGTCCTGCATGTGGTAGGTGCCGTACATCCTCGCCTGCAGGCTGAAGAGGTCCTCCGGATAGCGCACGTGGGGGCGCAGGTCCACGGGCATTTTCTCCATCGGAGTGAACAGCCCGGGGAAGGCGCGGGCCCAGGTGCGGATCAGCGGGTCCTTGGGGTCGGCGATGTAGAAGATCATCGTCCCGTCGAACGCGTCCACGGTGGCCTTGACGGAGTTGCGGATGTAGTTGAGCCCGCGATCCGGCTGGGCATACGGATAACGGTCGGTGGTCGTGTAGGCGTCCACGATCCACATCAGCCGCCCGTCGCCGGTGATGACAAGGTACGGGTCGCGGTCGAAGCGGAGAAACGGCGCCGCCTGCCGCACCCGCTCCCCCACCCGCCGGAACATCATGACCCGGCTCTCGCCCGTGAGATCGTCCGAGAGGAGGATCTTGATCTCCCCGAAGCGGATGGCGAAGGCCAGCTTCCGAAGGAAGCCGGCGACGGGCACGCCGCCGCGGCCGGCATAGCGCGAGTAGACGTTCTGGTCTCCGGCCGGGAAGTCGAGCTCCTGTGACTTCGTGCGAACGATCACGTACTCGTTGCTGAGCTCGCCGTAGTAGATCTCCGGCCGCGTGATCTTCGGCAATCCCCCCGACACGCTCGGCGGGATGTCCTTGATGAAGAGGTCGGGCAGGCCTTCGGGCGTGATCCGGTTGACCGGCCCCGCCACGAGGCCGTAGCCGTGGGTGAACGTCAGGTGCTCGTTGATCCAGACGCGGCTCGGCAGGTGCTGGTAGGACATCTCGCGCGCCGACAGCATGATCTGCCGGTACTCGCCGTCGACGGTGTACCGGTCGACGTCGACGTCGGCGAACTTGTAGTAGGTCCGGATCTCCTGGAGCTGGGCGAAGCTCGTGAGCAGCGGCCGGTGGTCCCAGAGGCGGATGTTCTTGATGGTGAGGCTGTTGCGCTCGAGGGCTGCCGACGTCAAGCGGTCCTCGGCGGGGAAGTCCTGCTCCTTGACCATCTCGAGTCCGTACGCCTGGCGCGTCATGCGGATGTTGTTCTCGATGTACGGCCGCTCGGCGACCAGCTCGTTGGGCGTGACCTGGAAGCGCTGGAGCAGCGATGGCCAGATGCCCAGGCCCCCCGCCCACACCACACCGAGGACCACCAGGCCCGCCACCAGGAAGCCCCACCCCGGCCGCGTGATCTGGAAGACGCACGCGACCGCGCAGAGGAGGGCCAGCGCCGTGAGCGCGCCGAGGGCCGGCAGCGTCGCGTGGACGTCGGTGTACGAGGCGCCGAACACCACGCCGCGGGGAGAGAAGACCAGCTCGTAGCGGTCGAGCCAGAACCCCAGGGCGCGAAGGAGCAGCAGGACCGCACCCAGTCCCAGGAGGTGCGTGCGCGCGCCCGCCGCCAGCCGCGGCCCCTGGGCGGTCAGCACCAGGCTTCGCAGCAGGACGTAGGTCGCCACGCTCAAGAGCAGCGTGCCGATGACGAGGGTCATCGCCCCCCCGTAGAGAAAGCGCCAGAGCGGCAGCCGGAAGACGAAGAAGGAGAGGTCCTGGCCGAAGAGGGGGTCCGTGGTGCCGAAGGGCGTGGCGTTGACATAGCCCAGCACCAGCTCCCAGGAGGCGCCCGCGCGCAGGCCGGAGAGTACGGCGATCACCGCGATCACCGGCAGGAGGAGTCGCCGGATCAGCGGCTCGAGGACCGCCCGGCCGGGCAGCCCGAGCTGGTCGTCGAGCTCCCAGAGGACGTCCGGCGCCGCCGTCCGGGCCGCGACCCATAGGTTGCCGTACATGAAGAGGAAGACGACACCGCCGGCCCCGAGGAAGAGCCAGCCACGAAGGGAGAGGACCGTCGTGAAGACCTGGGTGAAACCGACCTCGCGGTACCAGAGCCAGTCGGTGTACAGCGGTACCGCCTGGCCCAGCCCGGTGAGCACGATGAAGCCGAGCAGGAGCCAGAGGCCCAGCCGGGGGGAGCGTCGTCCGTTCGCCACGGAGAACCTCCGGCCCCGGCGCGCATCCGCCGGGGCGCTGCGGTCGAATCCGCGCTGGAGCGGTTAGGTGCCGTGGGTCCAGGAGGAGAGATATTCCTCCTGGGCGGACGTCAACAGGTCGATCTGTACGTCCATCGACGCCAGCTTGAGGCGGGCGATCTCGAGGTCGATGTCCCGCGGCACCACGTACACCTTCTTCTCCAGGCTCTTGCCGTGCTTCACGATGTACTCGGCCGACAGCGCCTGGTTGGCAAAGCTCATGTCCATCACGGTGGCCGGATGTCCCTCGGCCGCAGCCAGGTTGATGAGCCTGCCCTCGCCCAGCACGTAGACGCGCTTGCCGCCGCGCAGGCTGAACTCTTCGACGAACGGCCGCACGGCGCGGCGCGACTCGGCGAGCTTCGCCAGCGCCTCGAGATCGATCTCGACGTTGAAGTGTCCGGAGTTGGCCACGATGGCCCCGTCCTTCATCTTCACGAAGTGCTCGTGCCGGATCACCGCCATGTTGCCGGTGACGGTGACGAAGAG
>JBKPBU010000453.1:0-2111 GCA_046727015.1 Candidatus Methylomirabilota bacterium
CCCAGGAAGAGCAGCGCCTTGAAGAAGGCGTGGGTCACGAGGTGGAAGATGCCCGCGGCGTAGGCGCCGATGCCGACGGCCGCGAACATGTAGCCCAGCTGGCTGATGGTCGAGTAGGCGAGCACGCGCTTGATGTCCGTCTGCGCGACACCGATGCTCGCCGCGAAGAGCGCGGTGAGCCCGCCCACCCAGGCCACGATCTCGAGCGAGAGGGGCGCCATCTCGAAGAGCTTGTGGCAGCGCGCGACCATGTACACCCCCGCCGTCACCATGGTGGCCGCGTGGATCAGGGCCGACACCGGTGTCGGGCCCTCCATCGCGTCGGGCAGCCAGGTGAAGAGCGGAAGCTGCGCGGACTTGCCGCAGGCGCCCATGAAGAGCAGAAGGGCGATCGCGAGGTAGGTGCCCCCGCCGATGGCGTCGGTCGCCTTGGAGAAAACCTCGCCGTAGGCAAGCGTGCCGAAGGTCGTCCAGATGAGCATGATGCCCAGGCCGAACCCGAAGTCGCCGACCCGGTTGACGATGAAGGCCTTCTTGCCCGCGTCGGTGGCCGACTGCTTCTGGTACCAGAACCCGATCAGGAGATACGAGCAGAGTCCGACCGCCTCCCAGAACACGTAGAGGAGGAGAAAGTCGGCCGCCAGCACCAGCATCACCATCGAGAAGACGAAGAGATTGAGGTAGGTGAAGAAGCGCGCGAAGCCGTCATCCCCGTGCATGTATCCGGCCGAGTAGACGTGGATCAGGAAGCCGACCCCGGTGACCACGAGCAGCATGACGGCGGTGAGCTGGTCCACCTGCACCGTCACCGCCGTCGTGAAGCTGCCGGCGCTGATCCACGGGAAGAGCTGGCCGACGTACGTCTCGCCGTGGAGCACCCGCGCGAAGACGAAGCACGAGGCGACGAAGGACAGGCCCAGCGCGGGGACGGCGATCCAGTGCGCGAAGCGTTCGGTGAGGCGGCCGAAGAGCGCGTTCAGGAGTGCGCCCGCGAGCGGGAAGAGCGGGATCAGCCAGACGAGTCGTGACATTGTGCTTTCAGGTACAAACCCGCCACACTCTAGCGGAAGGGCATGGGAGTGTCAACCCAACGAAAGAACACGAGCGGCACGAGGAAGAAGAAAATGAGATGACCCGAGGCCATGCGGAGCGTGATCGCCGCCTGGGCCTCGGCGGGCAGATCGAGCAGCAGGCACAGGACGAAGTTCATCCAGGCATAGAGCGCGGCGCCCACCACGAGGAGCTGCAGTCCGGGCGGGACGGCGCGCACGAGGGCGCGCCAATCGTATACGGCCACGCGTGCCCAGCGCCGGCCGATGACCGCGGTGCGCCTGAGCCGCGCCACCATGACCGCCGCGAGCGCGAAGACGAGTATGCCGAGCGCCCACACCGCCCGTTCGCCGGCCAGAGATGCCCAGGGCGTGAAGGACAGCAGGTGCAGCGCGGCGCTCGCCACGAAGCCCGCCGCGGCGAGCCAGAGACAAATCGCTCGCATCTCCCCTCTCTGCTAGCACATTCCCGGCCTCGGGGCGAGCGAGCCTTGCTATGATGAGCCCGTGCCGCGCTCGACGTTTCGCTTCTGGTTCACCATCATTGCCATCCCTTCGTTCCTCGTGGTCGGAGTCCTCGGGTACCTCGCCTGGCGGCAGGCCGTGCCCGGCGTGCGCGCCGCGCTCGATCCCGTGCCGCGCTGGATCGGCGTCAGGACGCCGCTGGCCGTGGACCTCGTCGCCTCCAGGGGCGGCGTGCGCTCCGTGGAGATCCGGCTGCGGCAGGGCTCGGCGAAGGTCGTCATCCTCCACCAGGCCTTCACGGGAGCCATGACCAACGAGCAGCGGGTGGCGCTGCAGGTGACGGGCGGAACCCTGGGGCTCCGCGAGGGCGCCGCGACGCTGGAGGTCGTGGCGCGCGACGGCTTCTGGCGGCCCATTCGCGTGGACGACCGGCCCATCGTGACGGCGCCGGTAACCCTCGATTTCACGCCGCCCTCGCTCGAGGTGGTGGCCGCGACACGCTACTGGGCACAGGGCGGCGGCGGCCTCGTCGTGATGCGCTCCAAGGGGGCGTCGCGGGTCGCGGTCGGCGTCGGCACGCTGTCCTTCCCCGCCTAC
>JBKPBU010000454.1:0-14208 GCA_046727015.1 Candidatus Methylomirabilota bacterium
CTCGCATCGCGTCCACGTCGAGAGCGAAGCGCGGGTGCCAGGCGACGCGGCCCAGGAGCGGGTGGGCGACCCTGCCCCGGTCGATCAGATAGAGATACCGCTTGCCGAGGGCCGAGCGCCTCGCGTCGAAGCCGGGAGGCGCCTCGCGCGCGTCCAGCACCCGGACCGCACCGGGAAGGAGCGCGTTGAGGCCACGGGCGAGCTTCGGCGGGTCCAGGAAGGAATCCGTGGTGAAGCTGGCAACCTGACGGAGGGCGTGGACCCCAGCGTCGGTCCGGCTCGCGCCGGTGAGCTTGACCGGCTCGCCCAGGATGCGGGCGCAGGCCTCCCGCACGAGCCCCTGCACCGTCGGAGAGTCCGGCTGAATCTGCCAGCCCGCGAAGTCCGTGCCGTCGTAGGCCAGGGTCAGGCGCAGGGTGCGCAGGGCGCCCTCAGCGGATCAGAAGCTCGGCGACCTGAACCCCGGTGAGCGCGGCGCCCTTGCGAAGCTGGTCGCCCACCACCCAGAAGTTGATCGCGTTGGGCAGGGAGAGATCCTGGCGGACGCGACCGACGTAGCAGTCGTCCTGTCCCTCGACCGAGATGGGCATGGGGTAGCGGTTCTGCGCCGGGTCGTCCCAGAGCTTGAGGCCGGGGAAGGCGGCGAAGAGCTCGCGTGCCCTGTCGGGTCCGACCGCGACCTCGGTCTCGGCGTTCACCGCCACCGAATGCGCCGTGAACACCGGCACGCGCACGGTGGTGGGCGAGATGGCGAGGTCGGGCATTTCGAGGACCTTCCGCGCCTCGTTGACGAGCTTCATCTCCTCGCCCGTGTAGCCGCCGTCGAGGAACCTGTCGATGTGGGGGATGACGTTGAAGGCTATCTGCTGCGGGAAATACTTCGTCGTCATCGCCTCGCCGCGCGCCCACTGGAGCGTCTGGCTCCTGAGCTCCTCGACGCCGTTGACGCCCGCGCCCGACACGGCCTGGTAGCTCGTGGCGATGACGCGGCGGAGGCGGCCCGCGTCGTGGAGGGGCTTGAGCGGCATCACGGTCACGATGGTCGTGCAGTTGGGGCACGCCACGATGCCCCGGTGGCCGCGGAGGGCGTGGGCGTTGATCTCGGGCACGACGAGCGGCACCCCCGGATCCATGCGGTACGCGCTCGACTTGTCCACGACGACGGCGCCGGCCCTGACGGCCTGCGGGGCGTACTCCTTCGACTGGGCGGAGCCGGCGGAGAAGAGCGCGACGTCGACTCCCTTGAAGGCTTCCGGCCCCAGCTTCTCGACGCGGACGGTCTCGCCCTTGAACGTGATGGCCTTGCCCACCGAGCGCTCGGAGGCGAAAACGCGGAGCGCCTTCACCGGGAACTTGCGCTCCTCGAGGATCTTGAGCGTGGTCTGCCCGACCGCCCCCGTCACGCCGACTATCGCGACCGTCACGCCTGATGCCATGTCTCTACCTTCTCCCGGGTGTCAAGAGTAGGACTTCTCGACTTCGGTGGATATCAGGTCGCCCATCTCCCGCGTGCCGCAAATCTTCACACCCGCCCCGACGATGTCGCGCGTCCGGTGACCGTCCTCGAGCACGCGCAGCACGGCCGCATCGATCCGGTCGGCGTCGGCCCCCTTGTTGAGCGAGTAGCGCAGCAGCATGGCCGCCGAGAGGATGGCGGCGATGGGGTTGGCCAACCCCTGACCCGCGATGTCCGGGGCCGTCCCGTGGACCGGCTCGTAGAGGCCCCCGCTGCCGCCGAGGCTCGCCGACGGCAGCATGCCCATGGAGCCGGCCAGGATGGCCGCCTCGTCCGACAGGATGTCGCCGAAGGTGTTCTCGGTCACGATGGTGTCGAAGTGAGTCGGCTTGTGGACGAGCGCCATGGCGCAGTTGTCCACGAGCACGTGCTCGAGCTGCACCTGGGGATAGTCCTTCGCCACTCGCGTGACCACCTCGCGCCACAGCTGCGACACCACCAGCACGTTGGCCTTGTCCACCGAGGCCAGCCGCTTCTTGCGCTTCATGGCGACGTCGAAAGCGGCGCGGGCGACCCGCTCGATCTCCCGGGAGGTATAGGCCATGGTGTTCACTGCCCGGGCGCCGCCGTCGGCGAACTCCTCCCGCCCCCGGGGCTCTCCGAAATAGAGGCCGCCCGTGAGCTCACGGATGACCATGATGTCCGTGCCTTCGACCACCTCGCGCTTGAGCGGCGAGGCGTCCACCAGCATGGGGAAGCACCTGGCGGGTCTCAGGTTGGCGAAGAGGTCGAGCTCTTTGCGAAGGCCCAGCAGCCCACGCTCGGGCTTCTGCTCCTGAGGCAGGTGGTCCCACTTGGGCCCGCCCACCGCGCCGAAGAGGATGGCATCGCTCTCCTCGCAGAGCTTGAGCGTCGACGGGGGCAGGGGCTCACCGGCGGCGTCGATGGCCGCGCCGCCGATGAGGGCCGGCTCGAACTCGAACGAGACGCCGGTGGCTTTGCCCACGACCTCGAGGACGCGGCGGGCCTCGGGCGTCACTTCCTGCCCGATGCCGTCGCCGCCCAGGAGCGCGATCTTGTGCGTCGCCACTATGACGTCGCCACTTAAGGGCCGATCTCTTTCTCTTTGGCCTTGTGCCCGGCCGCCGGCTGGACCAGCCGGTTGAGCGCGTTCACGTAGGCGCGTGCGCTCGCCTCGATCACGTCCGTCGAGCTGCCCTTGCCCGGCACCACGGTGCCGTCGAAATCCACCCTGACCGAGACCTCGCCAAGGGCGTCCTTGCCCGAGGTGACGGATCGGAGCTGGTAGTCCTGGAGCCGCCCCTTGAGCCCCGTGATGGCGTCGATGGCGTTGAGCACGGCGTCCACCGGTCCGTCGCCGACCCCCGAGTCCTGGAACACCTCCGTATCCTTCTTGAGCCGCACGGTCGCCGACGGGATGATGCCGGTCCCGCTGATCGTGTGCAGGTAGTCGAGCGCGTACGTCTCCGGCACCTGGGCGATCTCGTCCTTCACGATGGAGATCAGGTCCTCGTCGAAGATCTCCTTCTTCTTGTCGGCGAGGTCCTTGAACCGCTTGAAGGCCTTGCCGAGCTCCGCCTCCTCGAGCACGAACCCGAGCTCCTTCAATCGCGCGGCCAGCGCGGCCCGGCCCGAGTGCTTGCCCATGACGAGCTTGTTGGCGGCCCGGCCGATATCCTCCGGCCGCATGATCTCGTACGTGAGCTTCTCCTTGAGCACCCCGTCCTGATGGATGCCTGCCTCGTGCGCGAAGGCGTTCTCGCCGACCACCGCCTTGTTCGGCTGGACGTGCACGCCGGTGATGGACGAGAGCAGGCGCGACGACTTGAAGATCTCCTCCGTCCGCACCTGGGTGTCGGTCTCGAAGAAGTCCCTGCGCGTCTTGAGGGCCATCACGATCTCTTCGAGGGAGGCGTTGCCCGCCCGTTCCCCGATGCCGTTGATGGTGCACTCGATCTGCCGCGCTCCCGCCCGAATGGCCGCCAGCGAGTTGGCCACCGCCTGGCCGAGATCGTTGTGGCAGTGCACGGACAGGACGGCCTTGGCGCTGTTCTTCACCTTCTCCCGGATCTTCATGATCCGGAGGAACCACTCCTCGGGGATGGCGTAGCCGACGGTATCGGGGATGTTGATGGTCCCCGCGCCCGCGTCGATGACCGCCTCCAGCACCTCGCACATGTAGTCGAAGTCCGTCCGCGAGGCATCCTCGGGCGAGAACTCGACGTCCTCGCAGTATCCGCGCGCGTGTTTGACGGCCTCCACTGCCGCCTTCAGCACCTCGGCGCGGCTCTTCCTGAGCTTGTACTTCAAATGGATGTCCGACGTCGCCACGAAGGTGTGGATGCGCGAGCGGCGCGCGTACTTGACCGCCTCCCACGCCCGGTCGATGTCGCCCAGGCCGACGCGGCTGAGGCCGCAGATGATGGGCGAGCCCTCGAGCGAGCCCACCTGCTTGGCCACCTCGCGCACCGCTTCGAAGTCCTCGTCCGAGGAGATGGGGAAGCCGGCTTCGATGACGTCCACGTTCAGGCGGGCGAGCTGCCGCGCCATCTCGAGCTTCTCCTGCGTGTTCATCGAAAAGCCCGGCGCCTGCTCGCCATCCCTGAGCGTCGTGTCGAAGATGATTATCCGGTCCATGGCGTATCCTCCACCGCGCTAGTGCGCGTCCCTGGTTACCTTCTCGTTGACCTGCGGCTGATCCAAGAGTCGGCGCGCCCACACGGGGCGCGTAGGACCGCTCAGCAGGTACAGCGAGAAGAGAATGAACAGGAACCACTGCGGGTGCGTCGCGACGATGAGCACGCCCATGACCACGAGCACGAGCACCTGGGCGGGCCGGCGGCGCGCGAAGTCCACTTCCTTGAAGCTGTAGTAGCGGAACGTCGAAACCATGAGAAGCGCCACCACCACCGTTCCCACGCTGATGAAGGCCGCCTGCCAGCGCGAGATGTCGACCCCCTCGAGCAGGAGCGCGGTCGAGGCGACGATGCCGGCCGCGGCGGGCGTGGGCAGCCCCACGAAATAGCGCCGGTCCGTGACGCCCTGGTGCACGTTGAAGCGCGCGAGGCGCAGCGCGCCGCAGATCACGAAGAGAAAAGCGCCGAGCCAGGCGATGCGGCCCGCCTGCGAGAGCACCAGCGAGTAGAGCATGAAGGCGGGGGCGACGCAGAACGACACCACGTCGGCGAGCGAGTCGAACTCCACGCCGAACTGGGTGGTGGTCCGGGTCAGCCGCGCCACCTTGCCGTCGAGAATGTCCAGCACCATGCCGACGAAGACGGCCACCGCCGCCTCGACGAAGCGCGACTGGGCCGAGAGCACGATGGCGAGAAAGCCGCAGAAGAGATTGGCCGTCGTGAGCAGGCTCGGGAGCAGGAAGATGCCGCGGCGCGGATGCTCGCGCAGCTCCTGCCAGCGCCGGCGGCGCGGATGCCGCGCCCCCTCCCCGCTCGGATGTCGCCGTCTCACCTCAGCACCCCCATGACCGTTTCGCCGCCCCTGACTCTGTCACCCACGCGGACCCGGATCTCGGTCTCGCGCGGGACCACGAGGTCCGTGCGCGAGCCGAACCGGATCAGCCCGTACCGCTCGCCCGCCCGGAGCTTGTCGCCCTGCCTCGCCCGGCACACGATGCGCCGCGCGACCACTCCCGCGATCTGTTTCACGCCGACCCGAGCGTTCTCGCCCTGGAGGGCCACGGTGCAGCGCTCGTTCAGCTCCGAGGCCTCGTCACGGTAGGCGGCCAGGAATCGCCCGGCCACGTACTCGACACCCTCCACCAGGCCCGCCACGGGCGACCGGTTGACGTGCACGTCGAGCGGCGACAGAAAGATCGACACCCGCACCGCGCGTCCCACCCACCGGTCGTCGATCTCCGTCACCCGCATCACTCGGCCGTCCGCCGGGGCAAGCACGGCGCCCGGAACGGCCGGCGCGGTCCGATCGGGATCGCGAAAAAAAGCCAGGCAGCACAGCGCCACCGCGCCCAACACGGTCGCCGCCGGCCACCAGCCCACCCAGCCCAGAATACACGCCGCCGCCGCGGGTGGGAACACAAAGGGCCACCCCTCGGCGGCGACGGGAATGCGCACGCGCTCTCCGGCCGCCGCTACGCCCTCGGCGGCTTGATCCAGGACATCATCTTGCGCAGCCGCGCCCCGACCTCCTCGATCGGGTGCTCTGCCTCGCGCTTCCGCATAGCGAGGAAGCCGGCGCGGTGAGCCTGATTCTCCAGGATCCACTCGCGGGCGAACTGGCCCGACTGGATCTCGCCGAGGATGCGCTTCATCTCGGCCTTCGTCTCGGGGCTGACGACGCGCGGCCCACGCGTGTAGTCGCCGTACTCGGCCGTGTCGGAGACGGAATATCGCATGTAGGCGAGGCCGCCCTGGTAGAAGAGATCGACGATCAGCTTCATCTCGTGCATGCACTCGAAATACGCGACCTCCGGCTGGTAGCCCGCCTCGATCAAGGTCTCGAATGCGCTCTTGATGAGGTGCGAGACACCACCGCACAGTGTCGTCTGCTCGCCGAAGAGGTCGGTCTCCGTCTCCTCCTTGAACGTGGTCTCGATGACGCCCGCGCGCGTGCAGCCGACGCCCTTGCCGTACGCCAGCGCCATGTCCCGCGCCTTGCCCGACACGTCCTGGTATACGGCGACGAGGGCCGGCACTCCCGGGCCTTGCGTGAACAGGTCTCGCATCACGTGCCCCGGGGCCTTCGGCGCGATCATCGACACGTCCACGTCGGGCGACGGCACCACCTGGTTGAAGTGGATGTTGAAGCCGTGGGCGAACATGAGCGTCTTGCCCTTGCCGAGCACGCCCTTGATCGATTCCTCGTAGACCTGACGCTGGGTCTGGTCCGGGAGCAGGATCATGATGATGTCCGACGCCGCCGCGGCGTCGTTGACGGTCATCACCTTGTGGCCTTCCTTTTCGGCCCGGGCCCACGTCTTCGAGCCCTTGTAGAGACCGACGACGACATCCTGCCCCGAGTCCTTCAGGTTCAGCGCGTGCGCGTGCCCCTGGCTGCCGTACCCGATGATGGCGATCTTCTTGCCCTTGATCAGCCCGAGGTCAGCGTCCTGGTCGTAGAAAATCTTCGCCGGCATGTGGTGTGCTCTCCTGTGAGTGGTTAGTCCGCGAACCCGACCACGCGCGGATCCTGGGTGGCCGGGCGCGCGGGGGCGGCCTTGCCGAGTTTCTCCTCCACGCGCCGCAGCCGCATCTTCGGGCTCCGGGCGATGGCAACCTTGCCCGTGCGCACGACTTCCTGGACACCGAAGGGCCGGAGCAGCTCGAGGATGGCCTCGATCTTCGACTCTTCGCCCGTGACCTCGAGGGTGTAGCTCGCGGCGGTGACGTCGACGACCTTCGCGCGGAAGATGTCCGCGACCCTGAGGATCTCGGCGCGGGCGGCGGGCTCCGCGTTCACGCGGACCAGCAGCATCTCGCGCTCCACGTGGGTCTCTTCGCTCAGGTTGATGACCTTGATGACGTCGATGAGCTTGTGCAGCTGCTTCATGACCTGCTCGATGACGAAGGCGTCCCCGGCGACGACGAGCGTCATCCGCGACACGGACGGGTCGAGCGTCTCTCCCACCGAGAGGCTCTCGATGTTGTAGCCCCGCGCCGAGAAGAGGCCGGCCACTCGCGAGAGCACGCCGAACTTGTTCTCGACCAGAACCGCGATCGTGTGCTTCGCATGCTCGGAGGCGTCGGCCACGGCTAGAATCCCGTCTGCGACTTGGCGGCGCGTTCGCGGGTTTCGGTGCTCGGCGGCGCCAGGATCATGTCGATGTTGGCGCCGCCCGCGGGCACCATCGGGAAGACGCACTCGTCCTTGTTCACCCGGACGTCCAGCACCACGGGCCCGGGCGTCGCGATCATCTTCTCGAGCGCGGGCACCACCTCGGAGGGCTTGGTGGCGCGGATGCCCGTGCAGCCGTAGGCCTCGGCGAGCTTGACGAAGTCCGGGCTCGACCCGAGGTCGATGGCGCAGAAGCGCTCCTTGTAGATGATGCGCTGCCACTGGCGCACCATCCCGTGGCCGCCGTTGTTGATGATGACGATCTTCACGGGCAGGCCCTCTTCGAAGCAGGTCGCCAGCTCCTGGCTGTTCATCGCGAAGGAGCCGTCGCCGTCGATGTTGATCACGAGCTTGCCCGGGTTGCCAGCCTGGACACCCATGGCCGTGGGCAGGCCATAGCCCATGGTCCCCAGCCCTCCCGACGTGCACCACATGCGCGGGTGCTTGAACCGGTAGTACTGCGCCGCCCACATCTGGTGCTGGCCCACGCCGGTGACCATCAAGGCCTCGCCGTTGGTCAGGTTGGAGATCTCCTCGATCACGTACTGCGGCTTGATGACGTCGTCGCTCCACTCGTAGCGGAGCGGCTGGTCGCGCTTCCACTCCGCGATCTGGTCCGCCCACTGGCGCCGCGCTTCCTTGACGGCACCCGCCGGGTAGGTCTTCATCTCCTCGCGGACCGCCCCCACGAGCTTGGCCAGCACGCGCTTGCAGTCGCCCACGATCGGGATGCCGACCTGGATGTTCTTCGAGATGGACGACGGGTCGATGTCGATGTGGATGATCTCGGCGTTGGGCGCGAAGGCGTCCACGCGCCCGGTGACGCGGTCGTCGAAGCGCGCGCCGATGGCCACGAGGCAGTCCGAGTTGTGGACGGCCATGTTGGCGTAGTACGTCCCGTGCATGCCGAGCATGTCGAGCGAGAGCGGGTGGGCCATCGGGAAGGCGCCCAGGCCCATGAGGGTCTGGGTCACCGGCACCTGCGTCAGCTCGGCCAGCTCGTAGAGCTCCGGCGAGGCGTTCGACGAGATGACGCCGCCGCCCACGTAGAGCACGGGGCGTTTGGCCCGCACGAGCGAGCGCGCGGCCTTCTTGATCTGCCCGGGGTGCCCGTCATAGGTCGGGTTGTAGGAGCGCAGGTGGACGCTCTCCGGGTACTCGAAGGTCCACTCCTTGACCAGGATGTCCTTGGGCAAATCGACGTGCACCGGGCCCGGGCGGCCGGTGGACGCGATGTGGAACGCCTCCTTGATGATCACGGCGAGATCCTTGCCGTCCTTGACGAGGAAGTTGTGCTTGGTCGCGGAGCGCGTGATGCCGACGTTGTCGGCCTCCTGAAAGGCGTCGTTGCCGATCAGGTGGGTCGGCACCTGCCCGGTGAAGGCGACGAGAGGGATCGAGTCCATGAGGGCGTCCTGCAGCGCCGTAACCAGGTTGGTCGCCGCCGGCCCCGACGTGACCAGGCAGACGCCCGTCCGGCCCGTCGTGCGGGAGTAGCCCTCGGCCGCGTGCCCGGCGGCCGCTTCCTGGCGGACCAGGATGTGGCGGATGCCTTCGAAGTCGTACAGCACGTCGTAGATCGGCAGCACGGCGCCGCCGGGAAGGCCGAAGATGGTGTCCACGCCCTCACGCTTCAAGCACTCGAGCAGAATCCGCGCCCCTGAAAGCTTCACTGCCCGTCCCTCCATCGGTGCATCTGGTTAGAGGAGCCCCGCGGACACGAGGCTCTCCTTGATCTCTTCGATGCCGTCGCCGTCCGGCGTGCCGAGTGGCGCCCGGCACGGGCCACCGTAGAAGCCCTGCAGGTCCAGGGCCGCCTTGAGCCCGCCTATGCCGTAGCGGCCGGGCACGCCCCGGTCCGCCAGCACCATCCGGGCCGCGAGCGCCTTCGCTTCCTCCCACCGTCCCTGCTTCGCAAGCGAATACACCTCGCAGAACTCCCGGGCCGCGATGACCGCCAGCGCAAGGATGCCGCCCGACGCGCCGATGGGCAGCGCGGGCAGGAGCGCGGACGCCGAGCCCACCATCACGTGGAAAGTCTTGGGCGTCAGCTGGATGGTGTGCGCCGCCTGCGGGATATTGCCGGAGGAATCCTTGATGCCGCACACGTTCGGGTGCTCGGCGATCCGGGCGACCGTGTCCGGCTCGAGATTGATCCCCGTGTTGACGGGAAAGTTGTAGAGGATGATGGGGATCGGCGACGCCTCGGCGACGGCCAGATAGTGCCGCACCTGCGCCCCGGCCTGCGCGAATCCTTTCGTGAAGTAATGCGGCGTGATGACGATGGCCGCGTCCGCTCCGATCTCGGCCGCCCGCCTGGTCTGGCGAATCGTGTGCAGCGTAGAGTTCGTCCCCGTGCCCGCGATGAAGGCTTGGCTGCGGGGGATCGCCTCCCGCGCGGCGACCAGGACGGCGTCCCGCTCGCTCTCGGACAGCATCGGGAACTCGCCCGTCGAGCCGAGGACGACGTAGCCGCTCAGCGGGGTCTCGCTCCACTTGCGAAGGTTCGCTTTCAGCCGGTCCGTCGCGACCTCGTCGCCGCGGAACGGCGTGGGCACCGGCACGTAGACGCCGTGGAGGTCCTTCATCTCGCCGCCCTCCGAGGCTTCGAGGCCCGCTCCTTGATCCGCGCCTGGGCGGACGCGAGCCACGCAATCGGCACCATGTACGGAGAGCACGACACGTAGTCCATGCCCACGCGGTGGCAGAACTCGACCGAGGAGGGCTCGCCGCCGTGCTCGCCGCAGATGCCCACCTTGAGGTCCTTCTTCTTCCTGCGGCCGCGCTCGATGCCGATCTCGACCATCTCCCCGACGCCTTCCTGGTCGAGCACCGCGAAGGGGTCGTTCGGGAGCAGCTTCTTTTCGAGGTAAAATGGCAGGAATTTGCCGATGTCGTCCCGGCTGTAGCCGAAGGTCATCTGCGTCAGGTCGTTGGTCCCGAACGAGAAGAAGTCGGCGTGCTCGGCGAGCTTGTCGGCGATCAGGGCCGCGCGCGGCACTTCGATCATCGTGCCGACCGTGTACCCGACCTTCACGCCCATCTCGGCCACCGTCTTGTCCGCGATCCGCGCCGTCATGTCGCGCGTGAGCTTCATCTCCGGAACGGTACCGGTCAGGGGGATCATGATCTCGGGCTCTACGCGCACGCCCCGCCCGGCGACCTGGCACGCTGCCTCCATGATGGCCCGCACCTGCATCTCGTAGATCTCCGGGAACGTGATGCCGAGCCGGCAGCCCCGATGGCCCAGCATCGGGTTGGCTTCCTGGAGCGCCTCGATCCGCGCCTTGACCGCGCCCAGCTCCTGGTGCCGCGCCGGGTTGATGCCGAGCGCGTCGAGCCTCGTGTACTCCTCGAGCACTTCCTTGTAATTCGGCAGGAACTCGTGGAGCGGCGGGTCCAGCAGCCGGATGGTCACCGGATAGCCGTTCATGGCGGTGAAGATCCGGATGAAGTCCTCCCGCTGAAACGGCAGGAGTCTATCCACGGCCTTGCGCCGGCCCTGCTCGTCGCGGGCCATGATCATCTCGCGAACGATCGGGATCCGGTCGTCCTTGAAGAACATGTGCTCGGTCCTGACGAGACCGATGCCTTCGGCCTTGAACACCCGGGCCTTGGCGGCATCTTCCGGCGTGTCTGCGTTGGCGCGTACCCTGGTCGTGCCGGCCTTTCGTGCCCAGTCCAGCAGCTCGTTGAACTCGTCAGAGAGCTCCGGGTCCACGAGCGGGAGGGCACCCATGATCACGTCACCCGTCGCGCCGTTCAACGTGACGACCTGCCCCTCGCGCACCACCCACCGGCCCGCGCGGAAGAGACGGTTCTCCTCGTCCACGACCACGTCGCCGGCGCCCACCACGCAGCTCTTGCCCCAGCCACGCGCGACGACGGCCGCGTGGGAGGTCAGCCCGCCCCGTGAAGTCAGCACCCCCTGGGCCGCGTGCATCCCCGCCACGTCCTCGGGCGAGGTCTCCTGGCGAACGAGGATGACGTGCTCCTCGCGCAGCGCCATCTCGACGGCCTTCTCGGGATCGAACACGACCTTGCCCACCGCCGCCGCGGGCGTGGCGGCGAGCCCCTGCGCGATGGCGGTGTAGGTGGCCTTGGGGTCGACCGTCTTCACCAGGAGCTGGTTGAGGGAGGCGGGCTCGACGCGCAGCAAGGCCGTGTCGCGGTCGATCAGCCGTTCTCGCACCATCTCGACAGCGATGCGCACAGCCGCGGCCCCGGTGCGCTTGCCCGAGCGCGTCTGGAGAATGAAGAGCCGCCCTTCCTGGACGGTGAATTCGATGTCCTGCATGTCCCGGTAGTGGCGCTCGAGCCGGTCCTTGATGGCCACGAGCTCGTCGTAGACCTCCGGCATGGTGTCCTTGAGCGTGACGATCGCCTGCGGGGTGCGGATGCCCGCCACGACGTCCTCGCCCTGCGCGTTGATGAGGAACTCGCCGAAGAAGCGGCGCTCGCCGCTCGAGGGATCGCGGGTGAAACAGACGCCCGTCCCGGAGCTCTCCCCGAGGTTGCCGAACACCATCGACATGACGGTGACGGCGGTGCCCCAGTCGTCGGGCAACCGGTTGATGCGCCGGTAGTCCACGGCCTTCTTGGCGAACCACGAGTCGAAGACGGCGCTGATCGCGAGCTTGAGCTGCTCGG
Source organism: Candidatus Methylomirabilota bacterium (assembly GCA_046727015.1). Lineage (GTDB taxonomy): Bacteria > Methylomirabilota > Methylomirabilia > Rokubacteriales > CSP1-6 > AR37. The sequence continues at coordinate 11,939 of JBKPBU010000454.1, forward strand.
GCGGATCCTGAGGGAACGGCTTGCCCGTGCGCGTCTGGACGAGCTGCTTGAACTCCGCCACGAGGGCTTTGAGGGGCTCGGGCTGGAGGTCGGCATCGGTCTTCGCGCCAGCGGAGGCCTTGGCGCGATCGAGCAGCTCGTCGAAGGCGCGGCGCTCGATGCCGAGCACGACGTCGCCGAAGATGGTGATGAACCGCCGGTAGCAGTCCCACGCGAACCGCTCGTTCTTGGTCCACCGCGCGAGGCCGATCACCGTCCGGTCGTTGAGCCCGAGATTGAGCACCGTATCCATCATGCCGGGCATCGACGCGCGGGCTCCGGAGCGGACCGACACGAGGAGCGGCTTGGCCGCGTCCCCGAGCTTCAGGCCGACGGCGGCCTCGAGGCGGGCCATCCCGGCCAGCACCTGTTCCCAGAGCCCCGCCGGATACTTGCGGCCTCCGGAGCTGTAGGCGGCCCAGGCTTCGGTCGTGATCGTGAATCCAGGCGGCACGGGCACGCCCAGGTTGGTCATCTCCGCCAGCTCGCACCCCTTGCCACCCAGAAGGTGGCGAAGCGCGCTGGAGCCGTCCGCCTTGCCGTTGGCGAAGAAGTACACGTACTTGGTCTGGCGGGCGGAGGGCTTCCGGGGCTTGGTCCGTGCTCTCCTGTGTGGCGTGGCGCGCGGCATTCAGCGACCCTCTCGGCTGCGACCGCCTCGGTCGGGCCGGACGACGTGCAGAGAAACAAAGGCAGGCCCCGAAGAGGCCTGCGCTATCCAGGAATGCTACTCCGAGGGATGGGGTTGTGTCAATGAATATTGTTGCGCAACGGGCACTTACGGGTCTTCAGCGAGGATTCTTTCTTCGGGGCCCGGGCTTGCGCGCTCGACGGGAGGCCGGACGCCGGCTCAGACCACCCGTGACGAGTCCCTCGACTGCCGTCAGATGGTCGAGCATGGCCCGGCGGGCTCCGGCCTCGTCGCGCCGGCGGATGGCTTTGAGGATCCGCCGGTGGTCCTGATGGGAGCGGGTCGGCCTGCCGGGGGTGTGCAGGCTCTCTTCCCGGCTCTGGGCCAGCAAGTCCACGAGCGCGCTGACGATGCGCACGATGGCGCGGTTGTGGGCGCTCTGCGCGATGGCCGCATGGAGCGCCGAGTCCTGAGCCATGCCCGTCCGCCCGTGCGCGACCTCTCGCGCCTGCTCGGCGAGGATGCGCTCCATCTCGGCGAGCTCCTCGCGGGTGGCGCGTCGCGCCGCCAGGGCCGCGATCGCGGGCTCGAGGAGGTGGCGCGCCTCGAAGAGCTCTCCCACCGCCTCGCGGTACGGCAGGATGACGAGGGCCAAGGGCTCGACGAGGGCCTCGACCGAGACGTCGCGAACGAAGGCGCCCTCGCCCGCCCGGATCTCGATGAGCCCGCGGGTCTGCAGAGATCGCAGCGCCTCACGCACGGAGGTTCTGCTGACGCGGAAGCGGTCGGCCAGGTCCCGCTCGGGCGGCAGCCTGTCGCCGGACTTGAGGTGGCCGTCGGCGATCAAGGCCCTGACCTGGCGGACGATGTCCTCGTAGATCCGGACGGACTTGACGGGCTCGAGATCCATTGCGCTTATGCCCGCCCGCGCTGGCGGTTGTCGCGGGCGGCCGCCCGGGCGAGCCACCAGCCGAGGCCGAGCACGAACACGCCGAGCACGATCGACAGCCACTGGTCGGCTGCGTCGGCCGCGCGGCCGAGCCAGCGTTCCACGATGGGATCATTGGCCATCATCTCTCCGGCAACATATCCCAGCACGGCGCCTCCCACCCAGACGATCCACTCGTATCGGGCCATGAGCCTGGCCAGGAGCCCGCTGCCCCAGACGACGAGCGGCAGCGAGAGCGCGACCCCGAAGACCACGAGGAGCATGTTGCCCTTGGCGGCGGCGGCGACGCCGAGCACATTGTCGAGGCTCATGGTCACGTCCGCCACGATGATGATCCAGATCGCCTCCCTGAGCGACGTGCCCTGCCGTGCGCTCCCATGCACACCCTGGCCGGGACGCACGAGCCTGACGGCGATCCAGATGAGGGCGAGGCCGCCGGCAAGCTGGAGGAGCGGGATGGTCAGGAGCAGGCTCACGGCCACGATGAAGGCGACGCGGAGGCCCACCGCCCCCACCGTGCCCCAGATCCGGCCGAGGAGCTGCTGGCGAGGCGGCAGCTCCCGCACGGCCAGCGCGATCACGAGGGCGTTGTCGCCGGCCAGGGAGATGTCGATCAGGACAATGCCGAGGAGGCGTGCCCAAAACTCCGGG
>JBKPBU010000455.1:0-3807 GCA_046727015.1 Candidatus Methylomirabilota bacterium
CGCGCCCAGGGCGGCCGACGCACTGAAGCGCATCGCCGACACGCAGTCCCGCTTCGTCTCCCGCGGCGACAAGTCCGGCACGCACGTGCTCGAGCTCGGGCTCTGGAAGCAGGCGGGCATCGAGCCCAAGGGGGCCTGGTATATCGAATCGGGTCAGGGCATGGGGCAAACGCTCGGCATCGCGAATGACCGGCGCGCGTACACGATCACCGACCGCGGCACCTGGCTCGCCTTCCAGAAGCGCATCAGCCTGCCCATCCTGATCGAGAAAGACAGGCCGCTGCTGAACATCTACTCGGTCATGGAGGTCAATCCCGCCAATGGCCCGCGCGTCAATGTGGCCGGCGGCAAGGCCTTCGCCGATTTCATGGTGGCGCCGGAGACCCAGGCCGTGATCAAGGTCTTTGGCCTCGACAAGTACGGCCAGCCGCTGTTCGTCCCGATCGCCGGCAAGACCGACACCGACTTCCCGTAGCCATGGAGCTGATCGGGCAAGGGATAGTCCAGGCGCTCCGCCTCCTGCTCTCGGGAGACGCCGAGGTGTGGCGTATCGCCTGGCTGTCCCTCGCCATCTCGGCGACGGCAACGCTGATCTCGCTCGCCGTCGGCATCCCTCTCGGCACGCTGCTGGCTCTCGCGCGCTTCCCGGGCCGCGGCTTCGCGATCAGCCTGGTCAACACCGGGATGGGGCTGCCGCCCGTGGTCGTCGGGCTCTTCGTGACCATCGTGCTCTGGCGGAGCGGCGCCCTGGGCTTCCTCGAGCTGCTCTACACGCCCACCGCGATGGTCCTCGCCCAGTTCGTGATCGCCGCGCCCGTCGTCATCGGCCTGACCCTGGCCGCCGTGCAGCAGATTCCCGGGCAGTTCCGTCTCCAGCTCCTCGCCCTTGGCGCCTCGCGCCCCCAGATGGTCTGGTCCTTGCTGAAGGAAGCACGGCTGCCCATGCTGGCGGCGGTCATGGCCGGATTCGGCGCCGTCATCTCCGAGGTGGGCGCCTCACTCATGGTCGGCGGCAACATCAAGGGCTCGACCCGGGTGCTCACCACCGCCACCGTGCTCGAGACGAGCAAGGGCAATTTCGACGTCGCGATCGCGCTGTCGCTCATCCTGCTCGCGCTGATGTTCCTGGTGAACTGGGCGCTGACCTGGATCCAGCAGGGCCGCCGCGCCTGACCCAGCGCTTCGGTATACTGGGGTCGCGATGAATCGCGCCGCCCTCCTGCTCTTGGGATTCCTGCTCGCGCCGGCCCCGGCGAGCGCCGAGGAGATGATTCTCTCCGTCGCCGTCAGCATGAAAGAAGCGGTGGAGGAGGTGGGGCGGACATTCGCATCGAGTCGTCCGGGCCTGGTCCTTCGCTACAATTTCGGATCGTCCGGAGACTTGCAAAAGCAGATCGAGGCCGGCGCCCCCGTCGACATCTTCATCTCCGCCGCCCAGCGCCAGATGGACGAGCTCGAGAAGGGCGGGTTCATGGTTTCCGCGAGCCGCCGCGTCTTCGCCCGGAACGTGCTGATCGTCATCAAGCCGGCTGACTCGCGAATCGATATCACCAGGCCGGGCGATCTCCTCGACGCGCGAGTCAGGCGCATCGTGATCGGCAACCCGAAGACCGTCCCCGTCGGACAGTACTCGGAAGAGAGCCTTCGCGCGCTCGGTCTCTGGGAGCGCGTGCAGCCCAAGCTGGTCTTCTCGGAGAACGTACGGCAGGCGCTCGACTACGTGGTGCGCGGTGAGGCGGACGCCGGCTTCGTGTACAGCACCGACGCCGCGACGCGGGCGGCGAACGTGAAAGAAGCGTTCCGGCCCCCTGAAGACACCTATCGGCCCGTCGTGTATCCCGCCGCGGTGGTGGCCACCTCCAGGCATCGCGCACTCGGTCAGAGCTTTCTCGACCTTCTGACGGGCCGCGATGGGCAGGCGACGCTGGCTCGGCTGGGCTTCCAGCCGCCGCCGGCCGGCGCACGGTGAGCCCGGAAGCGGTCTCAGCCCTCTGGTTGTCGCTCAAGGTCTCGACGGCGGCGACGGCCCTCGTGGCTCTCATCGGAATCCCGATCGCCTACCTGCTCGCCCGCCGCCGCTTCTGGGGCCACGCCGTCCTCGATACGCTCGTCACTTTACCTCTGATTCTGCCGCCGACCGTCACCGGCTACTACCTCATCGTGCTGCTCGGCCGCCGCGGCATCCTCGGCGCGCCGCTCTACGAGGCGACGGGCTTTACGGTGGCCTTCACCTGGTACGCGGCCGCCATCGCCGCCACGGTCATGGCGCTGCCGCTGCTCGTGCGCACGGCGGCGGCCGCCATCGCCTCGGTGGACCGCGAGCTGGAGAAAGCGGCCTTCACGCTCGGACGCTCCGAGTGGCGCACGGCCCTCGAGGTGACACTGCCGCTCGCCCGCAACGGGATCCTGGCCGGGCTCGTCCTGGCTTTTGCGCGGGCGCTCGGTGAGTTCGGCGCCACGCTGATGCTGGCGGGCAACATCCCGGGCAGGACCCAGACCGTGCCCCTGTCCATCTACACGGCTGTGCAGACCGGCGAGACCCACGAGGCGCTGGTGCTCGTGGGGCTGCTCACCGTCTTGTCCTGTGTCGTGGTCGTGACGGCGGGTCGTCTCGGAGCGCGCGCCCAGTGAGTCACCGCCTCGAGGTCAGGCTCGTCAAGCGGCTGCCCGGGTTCACCCTGGACGTCGAGTGGACGGCGGGCGAGGGGGTTGCGGCGCTCTTCGGTCCCTCCGGCGCGGGCAAGACGCTGACGCTCCAGTGCCTGTCGGGACTCCTCGAGCCGGATGCGGGCCGGGTCGTGGTGGACGATCGCGTGCTCTTCGACGCGGAGACCGGCGTCGACCTGCCCCCGCAGCGCCGCCAAATCGGATACGTCTTCCAGGGCTACGCGCTCTTCCCCCATCTCTCCGTCTCGGACAACATCGGCTTCGGTCTCAGGGACAGGCCGCGGGCCGAAGCCCGGGGCCGGGAGGCCGATGTCATAGCCCGGATGGGACTCGAGGGCTTCGAGGCCCGGCGGCCCCACGAGCTGTCGGGCGGTCAGCGCCAGCGCGTCGCTCTCGGGCGAGCGCTGGCGCCCGATCCGGCGCTGCTGCTGCTCGACGAGCCGCTCTCGGCGCTCGACGCCACGCTGCGGCAATCGCTGCGCGACGATCTCCGCCGCATCCTGGCCGAGTGGCGCACGGCCGCCGTGCTCGTGACTCACGACTTCACCGAGGCGTACAGGCTCGGCGACCGCATCGTGGTCTACGAAGCCGGGCGCGTCATCCAGTCCGCGCCGCGCGCCGAGCTCCTCTGGCAGCCGGCCTCGGAGCGCGTGGCGGGCATCGTCGGCATCCGCAACGTGCTGCACGGTACCGTCCTCAAGGCCACGCCCGAGCGCATCCAGTTCCGCTGGCGCGGGCAGGTGCTCGAGGCCGTCAACTCGCCCACGCGCTCATACCTGCCCGCGCCCGAGAGCCCGCTCGCCTTCTTCATTCGCCCGGAGTACGTACGGCTGATCCGCAAAGACCGCGACTCGCCGGACCCGGGACATCACATGAACCTCATGGAGGGCCGCGTAGTCGGCGAGGCCGACTTCGGCACGACCTGGACGCTCTACGTCAGGCTCGACGCCCCCGGCGAGCCGGCACAGGGCGAGTACGACCTCGAGATCGAGGTGCCGCGCCTCGTCTACGAGATCCTCGACATCGCCCGCGACCGCCACTGGCAGCTCTCGATTCACCGCGGCTCCATCCACGTGCTGCCCTCGACATGACCTCCGTGGCCGAGCTCCTGGGCATCCGCGTCGTCCACGACGGGCGTGT
>JBKPBU010000456.1:0-6768 GCA_046727015.1 Candidatus Methylomirabilota bacterium
AGTCGAGATCGACCGCGCGCTCGGGACCGCCCGCGCCGACCGCGTGGTCGCCTCGCTCCCGCACGGGCTCGGCCAGGAGATCCACGAGCGCGGCCAGAACCTCTCGCAGGGGCAGCGGCAGCTGCTGGCCATCGCCCGCGCCCTCCTCTATAATCCAGCCGTCCTGGCACTGGACGAGGCGACCTCGAGCGTCGATCCCGAATCGGAAGCGCTGATCCGCGCGGGACTGGAGGAGCTGCTGCGGGGCCGGAGCAGCGTCGCCATTGCCCATCGGCTCTCGACGATCCAGACGGCGGACCGGATCCTCGTGCTGCACCACGGGCGCGTTCACGAGGCGGGGCGGCACGCCGAGCTGCTGGCGCGCGGCGGGCTCTACGCGCGGCTGTACGAGCTGCAGTTCGGGGATATCGGAGCGTGAGCGAGCTTCGACAGCACGCCTGGCAGCGTCGTGTCTGGCGGCTGGTCGTGAAGATACCGAAAGGGAGGGTCGCCACGTACGGCCAGATCGCGGTGTGGCTGGGCTGGCCGAGGCGCGCGCGCATGGTGGGCCTGGCGATGCGTCACTGTCCCCAGGGAGTGCCGTGGCAGCGCGTGGTCAATGCCCAGGGCGGCATCAGCCCTCGGGCATCTGTCGGCAGCATGCTCACCCAGCGTATCCTGCTCGAGCAGGAAGGCGTGGTGCTCAGAAGTGGCCGCGTGCCCCTGGCGCGCTATCGCTGGCCGGGGCCAAAAAGCGAATCTCGATCACGTCGTCGTCACGGAGGATGACATGCGCCTTGGCTTGAACATGGGCTATTCCGGCTCCGCGCTCAGGATCGACGTGCCGATGGTGCAGGAGGCGGACCGGCTCGGTTTCCACTCGGTGTGGTCGGCGGAGGCGTACGGCTCCGACGCGGTCACGACCATCACCTGGGTGGCGGCGGTGACGAAGCGCATCGGCGTCGGCACGGCGATCATGCAGATCCCGGCGCGCACGCCGACCCTGACGGCGACGACCGCGATCACGCTCGACCAGCTCTCGGGCGGGCGCTTCCTCCTCGGTCTCGGCGTGTCGGGACCGCAGGTGGTCGAGGGATGGCACGGCGTGGCCTTCGGCAAGCCGCTCGCGAGGACGCGCGAGTACGTCGAGGTCGTGCGCTCGGTCTGGCGCCGCGAGAAGCCGCTGGAATTCAAGGGGCGGTACTACCAGATTCCCTACGCGGGCGCCGACGCGACCGGGCTGGGCAAGCCGCTCAAGTCCATCCTGCACGGCCGCCCGGACATCCCCATCTACCTGGCGGCCATCGGGCCCAGGAACGTGGCGCTGGCGGCGGAGATCGCCGACGGCTGGCTGCCGGTCTTCTTCTCGCCCCAGCGCATGGGCGTGTTCAAGGAGTCGCTCGAGTCGGGCTTCGCGCGGGCGGGGGGAGGCAAGTCGCTCGCGCGCTTCGATCTGGCTCCCACTGTGCCCGTCATGCTGGGCGACGACGTCGCGGCCTGCCGCGACATGGTCAAGCCGCGCCTCGCGCTCTACGTCGGCGGCATGGGCGCGCGCGGGAAGAACTTCTACAACGACCTCGTCTGCCGCTACGGCTACGAGGCCGCGGCCAAGTCCATCCAGGATCTCTACCTATCCGGCAAGAAGGAGGAAGCGGCCGCGGCCGTGCCCGACGCCCTCGTGGACGAGGTCGCGCTCTGCGGCCCGAAGGAGCGGATCCGCGAGCGCCTCGATGCCTGGAAGAGCTCGGGAGTGACCACCATGATCTGCGGCGTGGCGCAGGTGGAGTCGTTGAGGCTCATGGCCGAGCTGGTCCTCTGAGCGCCGCATGAAGCCGGCGGTGCTCCGTGTCCAGTCCGCGCTCTCCGAGCTGGGCCTCGGCGGCGCCGTCGTCGAGCTCGCCGTGGAGGCGCGCACCTCCCAGCAGGCGGCGGACGCAGTGGGCGTCCACGTGGGACAGATCGCCAAGTCTCTCGTGTTCACCGTGGACGGCGAGCCCGTCATGGTCATCGCGTCCGGGGTCAACCGCGTGGACGAGCGGAAGCTTGGGCGCCTGGCGGGCGGGAAGGTGCGCCGCGCCGACGCGGAAACGGTCAAGCGGGCGACCGGGTACACCATCGGCGGGGTGCCGCCTTTCGCCCACGAGACGGCGCTGCCGATCTGGGTCGACGAGGACCTGCTGCGCCACGATCTGATCTATGCCGCCGCCGGCGTGCCCGAGTGCGTCTTCCCGCTGACGCCCGACGAGCTGCTGCGGGCCACGGGTGGCCGCGTCGCCGACGTGAAGGAATCGAAGCCACCCCACAAAGGAGAACCAGCATGAAGCTCAAGGACAGGGTTGCGATGGTCACGGGAGCGGGGTCGGGTATCGGACAGGCCTCGGCGCTCCTGTTCGCGGCGGAGGGCGCCAGGGTCGCCGTCGTGGATCTCAAGCCGGACGCCGCCCGGGCGACCGTCGAGCAGATCGAGAAGGCCGGAGGCCAGGCGCTGGCCATCGCCGCCGACGTCAGCCGCGCCGATGACAATCGCGAGGCGGTCGTGCAGACCGTGGGCCGCTGGGGGCGGCTCGACGTGCTGTACGCCAATGCCGGTGTCCCCCAGTGGCCGACCGCCGTCGAGGAGATGGACGAGAGCGCCTTCGACCGGATCATGGCCGTCAACGTGAAAGGCGTGTTCCTCGGCGTGAAGTTCGCCGTGCCCGTCATGAAGAAGCAGAAGAGCGGCGTCATCCTCATCACCGGCTCCACCGCGGCCTTCAAGCCCCGCCCCGGTGGCCAGTGCTACGCGGCGTCGAAGGGCGCCGTGACGACGATGGGCCAGAGCCTGGCGCTCGAGCTCGCGCCGTTCGGCGTCCGCGTCGTCGTGATCGCGCCGGTGGCGACCGAGACGCCCATGCTCCCGACCTTCATGGGCAAGAAGGAGCTGGACGACGAAGGCATGGCGCGCTACAAGGCGACGGTCCCGCTCGGTCGGCTCAACCAGCCCGAGGACATTGCCAAGGCGGCGCTCTTCCTGGCGTCGGATGACGCCTCGATGGTGACGGGCAGCCCGTTCATCGTGGACGGCGGCCGCTGCGCGTGAACGTCGTCCCGCTGGCGGCCGACTCGCTCGGTGTGCGCTCGATGGCGACCTATGTCGAGTGCGGGCAGACACGCGTGCTCATCGATCCGGGCGCGGCGCTGGCGCCCAACCGGTTTGGGCTGCCGCCGGCGGACGAGGAGTGGGAGGGTCTCAAGCGCTCCAACGACCGCATCTCGGGCTACGCCGCGCGTGCGAGCCTGATCTTCGTCAGCCATTATCACGACGACCACTTTCGCCACGACCCCGGCCTCTACGCGGGACGCACGGTGTGGGCCAAGGATGCGAAGCGGATGATCAACCCGCGCCAGGCTCAGCGGGCGGGGGAGCTGTGGAAGTCCATCGCCGGCGGGTGCCGTCTCGATTCGGCGGACGGCAGAATCATGGAGACCGCGGACGCCCGTCTCGTCGCGTCGTCGCCCCTCGCTCACGGCGTGGAAGGCACGGGGCTCGGCTACGTGGTGGCGCTCACGATCACCGACCTGCGTGAAGGCACGCGCTTCGTCCACGCTTCGGACGTGCAGGGACCGCTCTCCGCCGTCGCCGCCGCCTACCTCGTCCGCGAGAAGCCGGACATTCTCTACCTCTCGGGGCCGCCGGCCTATCTCGAGCACCAGCTCGGCGGGGCGCTCATCGACCAGGGTATCGAGCACCTCCTGCGCGTGCTCGACCGGACGGACTGCCGCGTGATCCTCGATCATCACGCGCTGCGCGCCGAAAACTATCCGGAGCGCTTCGAGCGCCTGTGGCGGACGGGCAGGGTGGTGACCGCGGCCGGCTTTCTCGGGCTCGACGACCAGGCGCTCGAGTCCAGGCGCCGGAGCCTGTGGTCGGGCCGGCGCAAGCCCGCCTCTCCGATGGAGCGGCGGTTGAAGAGTCCCGGCCGGTCGGCTATCATCGACCGCAGGCGTGACATTCCACGAGCAAAAGGGGGATTTCGAGAATGAGCGAAGGGAAATCGCCGGGCGTCGGTGACACGGCGCCTGGCTTCACCTTGAAGACGATCGGACTCAAGGAAGTGAGCCTGAAGGACTATCCAGGCAAGAACGTCGTGCTGCTGTTCTACCCGCTGGACTGGACCCCGGGCTGATCCAAGTGCATGCCCGCCTTCGATAAGCGCGTGAAGGATTTCGAGGCGGCGAATACCCAGGTCCTGGGTATCAGCACGGACAGCCCCTTCAGCCACGAGAACTGGGCCAAGACGGTCGGGATCTCGAACTACCCGCTCCTCTCCGACGTGCAGCGATCGGTCAGCAAGGACTACGGTGTCTACTGGCCGGATTGGAATGCGAACGTGCGGGCCACCTTCATCGTCGACAAGCACGGCAAGGTCGCTTTCGTCGAGCGCTACGGCAAGGGCGAGCTGCCGGACCCGGACAAGATCCTGGCCGAGGTCAAGAAGCTGGCTTAGCCGCGCGGGGCGCCGGCCGGGGGTGAGGACGCCTTTCCGGCCGGCGCCCTTCGCGACGTCAGCGCGACGCCCAGAAGGACGGCGGCGCCTCCCAGCAGCCCGCTCGCCGTGATTCGCTCTCCCAGCATCGCCCACGCGAGCAGGACGCCTACCACGGGCTGCAGGTTCATGAAGACGGCGGAGCGGCTGGGCCCCACCGCGTGGACCGCCTCGTACCACCAGATGTGGGCGACCGAGCCGAGGATCGCCTGGTACAAGACGACGCTCCACGCGACCGGCGAGGTGAAGTCGGGCGCCGCGAACAGGGGCGCCGTGAGGAAGGGCAGCGGCAGCAGCATCAGCGAGCCCAGGATGTAGGCCGCGGTGGTGGCCACCACGGGAGAGTGACGAGCGAGCACCCGCTTGCCGTACACGGTGTACACCGCCCAACCCACCTGTGCCGCCAGCAAGATGAAATCGCCCGGCCGGAGGTTGAGGTGCATGACGGCGCGCCAGCTGCCCTTGGTGATGATGAGCCCCACACCCACCGCCGAGCAGGCGACACCCGCCCACTGGAGTCGCCCCAGGCGCTCGCCCAGATAGAGCCGCGCCCCGATGGCGACCATGACGGGAGTGGCCGGCTGGAGCAGCACGGCGCTCGACGCCGTCGTGAAGGCGATCGCGAGATACGTGCCGCCGGTCGAGACGAAGATGCCCGCGAAGCCGAGGAAGGCGAGCGGCCCGAGGTCGCGCCACCGAAGCGCCGTGAACTCGGACCAGCCGCGGCGGAGCAGGAGGGCGCCCAGGAAGATCGAGGCGATGCTGCAGCGGAGCGCGACGAGGACCAGAGGCGGGAAGGCGACCAGCGCGAGCTTGGCGAAGGCCGGGTAGGAGCCCCAGAGGACGGAGATGAGCGTGAGCGCCGCGTACGCGCCGGTTTGACCCGGGCCGAACACCCGCCTATCATAGCGCGTCCGTCATGCCCGACTACATCATCGAGCGGCGTTTCTGGCTGCCGAGGCCGCGCCCCGACGTATTCGAGTTCTTCGCCGATCCCCGCAACCTCTCCGTCGCGCAGCCGGCGTGGGCGCGCCCGATCTGGCTCGCCGAGCCGCCGGCGCGGCTGGACGCGGGCGCGCTGCTCGATTTCGCGGTGCGCGTAGGGGGGGTGCGGGTCCGCTGGCGCGTCATGATCCGCGAGTTCGATTCACCCTTCCGCTTCGTGGACGTCCAGCTCTGGGGGCCCTTCGCGCGCTGGGAGCACCGACATCGATTCCTCGAAGGCCCCGAAACGGAAGCGGGGGGCATCACGGGAACGTGGATCGAGGATCGGGTCACCTACCGCTTGCCCTGGGGGCCGCTCGGACGGGCCGCGCACGTCGCGGGCGTCGGTCGGCGCATCAGGGCGCTCTTCGACTTCCGCGAGGGATACCTCAGGGACCGCTTCGGCCCGGTGTGAGGCGGGCTCAGGCCGCCGCGGGCAGGTGGATGCCGAGCGCGGCCAGGCGCGGACGCACGCGCTCGGTCAAGAGCCCGATGCGCGCGAGATTGGCGATCATGGCTGCGTGCATGTCTCGCTTGAAGTATTTCCGGAAGGCCGCGTAGTCGTTGCGGGCCGCCACGTCCCTCCGGTAGGTCCGGACGTCCCGGAGCTGCGCCTCGGAAAATCCCAGGTCGCGGTACGCGTCGACCGGGAAGAATCCCGTCAGGACCTTCTCGATGGCGGTGCAGGTGAAGTCCTCCATCTCGCATTTCTCGGCGGCGGATGCCTCGCGGATCACGCCGGGCAGCGCGAGCATCCCGAAGCCCATGTGCCGGGACTCGTCCTGGAGGATGCGGCCGCAGATCTCCCGCAGGAGGGGGTCGTGGGCGCATTCCCCCATCATCTTGAACATCGAGACGGCGAACGTCTCGGCCACCAGCTGGAGCGCGATGGTCTTGATGTACCAGCGCGAATCCGTGAGGATGCTGTCGAAGAGCACCCGCTCGTTGTCCGGCATCGGGTAGTGGAGCCCGTCCAGCCGCTTCGCGATGTAGCGCTCCAGGACCTCGTTGTGTCGCGCCTCGTCCACGACCTGGGTCGCCTGGAAGAACTTCTGGTCGGCGCCGGAGACCATGTCCACGAGCTGGCTGCAGGCGAGGAGCGCGCCCTGCTCGCCGTAGACCAGCACGGACAGCCGCCAGGCCGTGATGCGCCGGTTGAGCTCGACGCGCTCCTTCTCGGAAAGCTTGGTCCAGATGGGGCTGCCGTGGATGTCCACCAGCTCGTCGGCCAGGGTGCGCCCGTCGTCCGGCTCCGGCGCGTCCCAGGCGATGTCGCGGG
>JBKPBU010000457.1:0-4295 GCA_046727015.1 Candidatus Methylomirabilota bacterium
CTGGCGGATTCCCGTCGCCAAGCCGGATATCGGCTCCCCCGAGGCGGAAGCCGTCAGGGTCGTGGCCGCCAGCGGCTGGATCACCCAGGGTGAGAAGGTGCGCGAGCTCGAGGCGGCGTTCGCCCGGCTCTGCGGCACCGAACACGCCGTGGCGACCACGACGGGCACCGCCGCCCTGCACGTGGCCCTGGCCGCGCTCGGGGTCGGGCCGGGCGACGAGGTCGTCACGACGCCGCTTTCGTGTATCGCCTCGGCGAACCCGATCCTCTTCACCGGGGCACGCCCGGTCTTCGGCGACGTCGACCCTGAAACCTACAACCTCGAAGCTGCCGGGATCGAGAAGCGCATCACGTCGCGGACACGGGCGCTTTTGCCGGTGCACCTCTTCGGTCATCCGCTGGACCTCGATCCCATCCTGGAGCTTGCGCGCGCACGCGGGCTGCCGGTGATCGAGGACGCCTGCCAGGCCACGGGAGCCCGCTACAAGGGGCGCGCCGTGGGCGGCTTCGGCACCGTCGGGTGCTTCAGCCTCTACGCGAACAAGATCATCACCTCGGGAGAGGGAGGCATGCTGGTGACCGGCGATGCGGAGCTGGCCGAGCGGATGCGCGCCATCCGGAACTTCGGCCAGGTCCCGGGGCAGCACTTCCTCCATGCCTTCCTCGGCGGCAACGCCAAGATGACCGACCTGCAGGCGGCGGTGGGATGCGCGCAGGTGGGCAAGCTCGAAGGCTACATCACCCGGCGCCGGGCCAACGTCGCGGCGCTCAACGCGGCGCTGGAGGGCCTGGAGCGGATGATCGCGCGCGTGCCGGCCGAGCGCCCGTACGCGCGGTCGGTCTACTTCGGGTATCACCTCCTCTTCCGCGAGCCCCAACTTCGCGAGCGCGCCGAAGCCGCGCTTCATGCGGCCGGGATCGAGACGCGGCCGTTCTTCTCTCTCATCCCCGCGCAGCCGCCGTACCGGGACATGGGGTACAGCCCCGCCGACACGCCCGTCGCCGCCGACCTGCTCTCGCGCGGCCTCTACGTCTCCAACTCGCCCGATCTCACCGCCGGCGAGCGGGAGCTGATCGCCGGCACGCTGCGGCAGCTGGCGCGCGCCGAAGGACTCGCGTGATGCGGATCTGCTCTCCGCACTGCGGCATCGCGCCCGAGTCCGGCTCGGGGGGGGAAGTCTACGAGCGCGATCTTCTGAAGGGCCTGGCCGCGCTCGGCGAGGAGTGCCACGTGCTGCTGGCCCGCGGCAAGCCCTACGAGCGCGTTCCTGGACTCACGGTTCATCCGGTGTGGCCTTCCAAGGGCCTCCGCTGGTACGTCACGCCCTTTGTCTGGCCGAGGTACATCAAGAAGCTGTGGGACGAGCAGGGCTATGACCTGTTGCGCGCACACTCCGCGCGCTTCGTGGGCCCCGCCGCGCTCTGGGCGCGGCGGCACTACCGGCTGCCGGTGCCGATGGTGACCCATCATCACCACCTCGACCCGAGCCCGCTCAACCCGATCATCGAGAAGCGTGTCATCGAGGCGTCCGACTGCGTGATCACCGACAGCCAGTTCGCCAAGCGCCAGCTTGCCGACGAGCTGGGCGTCCGCACCGACCACGTCCAGGTCGTCTACTGCGGTGTCGGGCCGAAGTACGCCCCGGGCCCGAGAGACGAAGTCCTGGCCAGGCGTTGGAACATCGCGGGCAAGCGGGTGCTGCTGTCGTTGGGCCCGCTGATCGCCAGGAAGAACCCCGTGCTGCTCATCGAGACCTTCGCCGAGATTCGCCGCGCGGCGGGCGAGGACGTCCGGCTGGTCTGGGTCGGGTCGGGTCCGCTCAGGAGCGAGCTCGAGGCACTGGTCAACCGTCTCGGCCTCCAGGGCGCGGTGATCTTCACCGGCTACCTGCCCGAGGCCGACAAGGTTCCCATGCTGAACCTCGCCGACGTCTTCGTCTTTCCCTCGCTCCTCGAGGGATTCCCGCTCGCGCCGCAGGAGGCCATGTCGTGCGGCAAGCCGGTGGTTGCTTTCCGCGCGGCGTCGCTCGGCGAGATGATCGAGGACGGCGGCACGGGCTTCCTCGTCGAGCCGAACGACCGCGCGGCCTTCGCCGACCGCGTGGTGCGTCTGCTGCGGGCGCCGGAGGTCCGCGCCCGCTTCGGCGCCGCGGCTGCCGAGCGAGTGGATCGCCACTTCCGCTGGGACCTGACGGTGCGCCGGGTCCAGAAGGTCTACCAGGAGACGGTGGATGGGTTCAAGCCCGCCCGTTAGGCTCCGCTGCCCGGACTGCTCCAAGTCCATGGGGCCGCTCGCCATGGAGCCGCTCGAGAGCCGCCCGGCCTGTCCCGGATGCGGGAGAACTTTCGCCCCCGCCGACGGCGTGTGGGACCTCCGGCCGCGATCGCTCGACGCGGTGAAGTCCAACGAAGACGAAGCGCACGCGGACGCGGGACTGCCGACGTGGCGCCGCCTTTTCCTGCACAAGCGCTACTGGATCGAGTGGTGCGACACGCGCTGGCTGCCCGAGCTGGTGGACGGGCGGACCCGAAGCTTTCTCGAGATCGGCGGCGGGCTCTGCTACGCGAGCGCCCTCGCCAAGGCACGCACGCCCCAGGCAACGGTCGTGGCTACTGATGTCTCGCCCCGCTACCTCAGGCAGCATGCCGTCCCCACCGGTGACATACTCGGCGCCCCGGCGGACGTGTACGCCGCCGCCGATGCCGAGACGCTGCCGTTCGACGACGGGCAGTTCGACGCCGTCTACTCGCAGGTCGTCCTCTACCGTCTGCCGGACCCGTCCCGGGCGCTCCGCGAGATCCGCCGGGTGCTGGCGCCGGGCGGCCGCTATCTCGGCGTGGAGCGCGCCTCGCCGTGGCTGCCGCCGTTCGCCGCCCCCGAGGCGCGCGCGCTCGACGCCCGCGCGACGAAGCAGGGCACCCGGGAGCGCGCGATCCGCTACCGCGAGTGGCGCGCCATCCTGAAAGACGCGGGATTGGGACCCGAGTGCCTCGCGCCGGTGCCGGGAGCCCGCGTGGGATCTCCGTGGCTTCGCCGCCTGGGCAATGCGGCGCGGCAGATCTACGTCACCATCCGGGTCACGCGATGACAGCCCGTCGTGTGCGAGCGGCGGTGCTCTCCAGTGTCGTCTTCGCCAACAACAAGGCCAAGCTCCTCGCCATTCGCCTGACCCGGTGGACCGGGAAGAGCCGCGAGTACGTCCACCCCAAGCATCTCCTCGGAGAGAGCGAAGAGAACTACTGGTACCTCGGCTACGTCGCCCCCGACGCGGAAGTGCTCGACGTGGGTTGCGGCAACGGCATGCACTCGCTCAAGGCCGCGCGACGCGGCCGTCATGTCGTGGGCGTGGACGCGAGCCTCTACTCCCTGGGCGTCGCGCTGCGGTCAAGCCGGGGCCTGCCGTCGCCCAATGCCTCGTTCTTCGCCGCGGACCTCGAGCAGGGGCTGCCGGTGCAGGGCGGCCGCTTCGACACCGTGATCTGCCTCGACCTGCTCGAGCACGTCCACAAGCGCGACCTCCTCCTCACCGAGATCCGGCGATCGCTCAAGCCGGGCGGGAGCCTGCTCCTCTCGGTGCCCAACCGCGGCACGTCCTGGAAGCGGCGGCTCGACCGGGCCGGGCTCTTCGCCTATTCGGACCCCGATCACAAGATCGAATACACGCTCGAGGAGCTGGAGGCGGAGCTCGCCAGGAACGGCTTCCGCATCGTGCACCTCCATCCCACGGTCTACGACACCCCGCTCATCGGGGCCATCGATCTCGTCGGCGGCATATCCCTCGGCCTCTACCGCAGGCTCACCGAGGCCCGGCGGCGTCTCGCGCGCAGGTACCCGGAGGAGAACGCGGGGTTCTTCGCCGTCTGCGCCGCGAAATGAAGGTCGTCTTCGCCAGCGAGTACTATCACCCGTGGGCTCCCGGCGGCACGGCCTGGAGCCTGGAGCTCCTCGCGCGCGCCCTGATCGCCCGGGGTCACGAGGTGACCGTGGTCACCCCGAACTACGGAGCAGCCGCACGCGAAGAGGTCAATGGCGTGCCGGTGGTGCGCTTCCCGTTCTGGCGCCGCCTCCGACCCGGCGCGGGGCTGGCACCGGTGCGCGACCACGTCAATCCGCTCTTCCACCTGCTCTTCGCCCGCGCGCTGGTCTCGGCTGCGCGCCGGGCCGGTGCCGACGTGCTCCACGCGCAGGAGAAGCACGCGCTGGTCGGCGCCTTCCTGGCCGGCCGCTGGCTCCGCAAGCCCGTCTTCCTCTCGCTTCGCGATTTCGGTCTCATCTGTCCCATCACGACCTGCCTG
>JBKPBU010000458.1:0-1753 GCA_046727015.1 Candidatus Methylomirabilota bacterium
CGCCCGCGTGGGACCGGACGACGTGGTCTACGACCTCGGCTCAGGCGACGGGCGCATCGTGATCGCGGCCGCGCGCGACTTTGGCGCGCGCGGGGTGGGGATCGAGCTCGACCCCGCTCTCGTGGCCGAGTCGGTGAGAAACGCGCGGCGGGCGCGAGTGGCGGAGCGCACGAGCTTCTTCCTGCAGGATATCTTCGAGGCCGACATCAGCGGGGCGACGGTGGTGACGCTCTACTTGTCGCCCGATCTGAACCTGCGTCTTCGCCCCAAGCTCCTCTCACAGCTCAAGCCCGGCTCGCGCATCGTCTCCCACGACTTCCCGATCGGTGATTGGCCGCCGGCGAGCGTCGTCAAGTTCAAAGGTCCGGAGCGTACCCACGTGCTGTCGCTCTGGATCGTCCCGCCGCGGTCCGGCTAGCCAAGGCAACGCCGTGGGATAGACGCCGGGGCCCGTGTCCACCGCAACGATTTCCTGCGCAGCTCCCGCCCCCCCGGTCGAGACCCAGGCGAGGAGGGCGCCGACCGCGACGACGCCCAGCTTCATGGGTGAAGTATAATCCGCCACGCACGGAAGGACGTCGAGTCGAAGCGGGCCGAGCGATGTCAGGGAGGATAGACCGATGGCAGACTTCAACTGTCCGCTCCAGGCGCCGGACCCGATGACCCGGCGGGGCTTCATCGTCCACGTGGGGACGGCGGCCGCGCTCTTGGGCGGCGCGATGCCCGTGCTGGCGCAGACGTCCGCGCCCGCCATCCCGGGCAAGGACAAGCTGATCGTCCGGAGCCCGCGGCCCCTCAACCTCGAGGCGCGGCTCGACGACCTCACGAGTCCGATCACGCCGTACGAGGCGTTCTTCGTGCGCAACAACTACGACGGCCCGGAGATGGACCCGGCCCAGTTCGTGCTCAAGGTGGACGGCGAGGTGGACAATCCGCTGACGCTGAGACTCGACGATCTCAAGCGCATGGAGCAGGTGACACAGACCATCACCCTCGAGTGCGCGGGCAACGGCCGGAGCTTCCACAATCCGAAGGCGCCGGGACTTCAGTGGGAGAACGGCGCGGTGGGAACGGGCGTGTGGAAGGGCGTGCGGCTGGCCGACATTCTCCGCCTGGCCAAGCCACGGCCGTCTGCCCGACACGTGGTGCCCGACGGCAACGACGCGCCGCCCACGGCGCAGGCGCCGGACTTCATCCGCAGCCACCCGATCTGGAAGGCCATGGAGGGGCACACCATGGTGGCGCTGGAGATGAACGGCCGGCCGGTGCCGCACCTGCACGGTGGCCCGGCGCGCCTCCTCGTCCCGGGCTGGGTCGGCTCGGCCTCGATCAAGTGGCTGACCCGCCTCACGCTGGCCGACCAGGAGTGGAACGGCCCGTTCATGCAGCGCAGCTATCGCTCCCCGCGCGCCGAGAATCCGAAGGAGACCTACTCGCTTCAATCCCTCGAGTGCAAGTCGATCATCATCCGTCCATTGGACGGGGCGCAGATGGCGGCAGGCCCTCACACCCTGTTCGGCTTCGCGTGGGGCGGCGAGGGCACGATCACGGCCGTGGACGTCTCGACCGACGGCGGCAAGAGCTGGGCGACGGCCAAGCTCACCGGCGAGGAGCACCGCTATGCGTGGCGGCGCTGGGAGCTGGGGTGGGACGCCAAGAGCGGCGCGCAGACCATCATGGCGCGCGCGAGCGACTCGCTGGGTCGGCTCCAGCCGCCGAGCCGCCCTCCCGATCCCCAGGGCTATCGCTGGAA
>JBKPBU010000459.1:0-2706 GCA_046727015.1 Candidatus Methylomirabilota bacterium
GCCCAAGCTCACCAAAGCCTTCGAGAGCCGTATCCTGCTCATGGACGGCGCGATGGGCACGATGATCCAGGCGCGGGACCTCTCCGCTGCCGACTTCGGCGGCCCGAGCCTCGAGGGATGCAACGAGCACCTCAGTCTGACTCGCCCTGACGTCATTCGGGCCATCCATGAGGCTTATCTCGATGCAGGCGCCGATCTCATCTCGCCTAATTCCTTCGGTTGCGCTCCCTATGTACTTGCCGAATATGGGCTGGCAGAGCGTTGCCACGAGATCACGCTGGCCGGTGCCAAGCTCGCCCGTGCGGCCGCCGACGGCCGGAGCACCCCGGAGCGCCCCCGCTTCGTCCTGGGCGCCATGGGCCCCGGCACGCGGACGATCACCGTGACCGGAGGCGTGACCTTCGCCGAGGTGCTCGACGCCTACTACCGCCAGGCCCGCGCGCTGATCGATGGCGGAGTGGACGCGCTTCTCCTCGAGACCTGCCAGGACACGCTGAACGTCAAGGCCGCCGCCATCGGGGTGAAGCGGGCCATGGCGGAGGCGGGATGCACCCTGCCGCTCATGGTCAGCGGCACCATCGAGCCCATGGGCAGCATGCTGGCAGGGCAGGGGGTGGACGCGCTCTACACCTCGCTCGAGCACCTCGGCCTCTTCTCGATAGGCCTCAACTGCGCCACGGGTCCGGAATTCATGACGGACCACCTGCGCTCGCTCAGCGAGATGGCGACTTGCTTCGTCACCACGTATCCCAACGCGGGACTGCCGGACGAGCGCGGGCACTACGAGGAGACGCCCGAGAGCCTCGCGCTCAAGATGCGACGCTTCGTCGAGGAGGGCTGGGTCAATGCGATAGGCGGCTGCTGCGGGACGACGCCCGCGCATATCGCGGCCCTCGCCCGCATCGCCGAAGGCCACGCGCCGCGGCGGCCCGCCACCTCGCGCGCCGCCGCGGTCAGCGGCATCGAGGCGTTCTACCCGGCCGACGACAACCGCCCGTTGCTCGTGGGCGAGCGAACCAATGTCATCGGCTCCCGGAAGTTCAAGGACCTGATCGTCGCGGACAAGTTCGAGGAGGCGGCCGAAGTCGGCCGGGCCCAGGTCAAGGGCGGGGCGCAGGTGGTGGACGTCTGCCTGGCCAACCCCGACCGCGACGAGCTGCGCGACATGGACCGCTTCATGGCCCACGTGACCCGCATGGTCAAGGTCCCGCTCATGATCGACTCGACCGACGCGACCGTCATCGAGAGCGCGCTGAAGGCCTGTCAGGGCAAGGCCATCGTCAACTCGATCAACCTCGAGGACGGAGAGGAGCGCTTCGAGAAGGTCGTGCCGCTGCTGAAGATGTACGGGGGGGCGGTGGTGGTCGGGTGCATCGACGAGGACAAGCAGCAGGGCATGGCCGTGACGCGGGCACGGAAGCTCGCCGTCGCCGAACGCTCGCACGCGCTGCTGACCGGGAAATATGGCCTGCCCGCGCGCGATCTCATCTTCGACGCCCTCGTCTTCCCGGTCGGCACCGGGGACAAGAACTACATCGGCTCGGCGGTCGAGACCATCGAAGGCATCCGCGCCATCAAGGCCCGCTTCCCCGAGTGCAAGACCATCCTCGGCATCTCGAACGTGTCCTTCGGGCTGCCGCCGACGGGGCGGGAGGTCCTCAACGCGGTCTT
The DNA here is from genome assembly GCA_046727015.1 of Candidatus Methylomirabilota bacterium. Lineage (GTDB taxonomy): Bacteria > Methylomirabilota > Methylomirabilia > Rokubacteriales > CSP1-6 > AR37. The sequence continues at coordinate 1,672 of JBKPBU010000459.1, forward strand.
TCTCTACCAGTGCACCAAGGCGGGGCTCGACTATGCCATCGTGAACACGGAGAGGCTCGAGCGCTATCCCTCCATCCCCGAGGAAGAGCGGCGGCTGGCCGAGGACCTGATCTACTGGCGGGGCGCAGATCCGGTGGCCGCGTTCGCCGCGCATTTTCGCGGCAGGAAGCAAGAGGCCAAGACGGCGGTGGCCCTGCCTCTGGACGAGCGGCTGGCCAGGTATATCGTCGAGGGCACGAAGGACGGCCTGCTCGACGATCTCGCGCGCAAGCTCGAGGAGGCAGGCGCGCTCGAGATCATCAACGGCCCGCTCATGAAGGGAATGGAAGAGGTCGGCCGGCTCTTCAACGACAACCAGCTCATCGTGGCCGAAGTGCTCCAGTCGGCCGAGGCCATGAAGGCGGCGGTCGCCTACCTCGAGCCCCTCATGGAGAAGGACGAGAGCGCGACGCGGGCCACCATGGTGCTGGCGACGGTCAAGGGCGACGTCCACGACATCGGCAAGAACCTCGTCGAGATCGTGCTGAAGAACAACGGCTACCGGATCATCAACCTGGGCATCAAGGTGCCGCCCGAGGACCTCATCGCCGCCTATCACCAGCACAAGCCCGACGCCTTCGGCCTGTCGGGGCTGCTCGTCAAGTCGGCCCAGCAGATGGTGACGACGGCCGAGGACCTGCGCGCGGCGGGCATAGACATCCCGCTGTTCGTGGGTGGCGCGGCGCTCACGCGCCGGTTCACCGCCACGCGCATCGCGGTCGAGTACGGTGGGCCGACGCTCTACGCCAAGGACGCCATGGACGGCCTCGACCTCGCCAACCGGGTCTTCGGCGCGACCACCCGCGAGGCGGCGCTCGAGCGGCTGCGCGTGGAGCAGGAGGCGCTGCGCGCGGGCGCGGCGGCGGTGGAGGAGGGGGGGCCCTCGCCGGCGGCACCCGTGGCGGCCCGCTCGGCCGTATCCCGGACGGCGCCGGTGCCGGCGCCGCCCGACCTCGATCTCCACGTGCTGCGGCGCGTGCCGCTCGCCCACATCTA
>JBKPBU010000460.1:0-1169 GCA_046727015.1 Candidatus Methylomirabilota bacterium
GATCAACTACGCCCTGCCGGGCACCATCGTCGGCATCGCCTACCTGGTCGCCTTCAACGACCCGCCGCTGGCGCTCACGGGCACGGCGCTCATCATCGTCGCCTGCTACATCTTCCGCTACAGCCCGACGGGCATCCGCGCGACGGTGGCGCTTCTCCAGCAGATCGATCCCAGCATCGAGGAGGCCTCCCAGGGCCTGGGCGCGCGGAGCGGAACGACCTTCAGGCGGGTGACGCTGCCGCTGATCGTGCCGGCATTCTTCGCGGGGCTCGGTGTCGTCTTCATCCGCTCCATGACCGCGATCAGCGCGACCATCTTCCTCGTCTCGATCAACTGGACGCTCATCACCGTGCGGATCCTCGAGAACATGACGGAGCTCTCGCTGGGACCGGCGGCGGCCTTCTCCGTTCTCGTGGTCGTCATCGTCTTCGTCGTGATGGCGGGCATCAGCTGGGCGCTCCGGCGGCTCCAGTCCGCGGGTCGCGTCCAGGTCACGAGCATGCTGAGTGGCTGACGCCTTTCGAGCTGAAGCGGGATGCGAGCCGCAGGCGAGAAGCCCGGTGAGGCGAGTGCTGACGCCTTTCGAGCTGAAGCGGGATGCGAGCCGCAGGCGAGGAGCCCGATGAGGCGAGTGCTGAGATGATCGTCTCCCCCGTCGCCATCAAGCTCGAATCGGTGTCCAAGCGCTTCGACCATCGCGTCAAGGGAGAGGTCTACGCCGTGCGCGACGTCAGCCTCGACGTGCGGCCGGGGGAGCTCCTGACCCTCCTCGGGCCTTCCGGGTGCGGCAAGACCACCACGCTCCGGATGATCGCGGGCTTCCAGGAGCCCGACGCCGGGCGCGTGTGGATAGGCGGCCAGGACGTGACGCGGCTCATGGCCAATGAGCGGAACATCGGCTTCGTCTTTCAGAGCTACGCGCTCTTCCCTCACCTGCCGGTCTTCGAAAACGTCGCCTACGGCCTTCGCGTGCAGCGGCAGGCCGACTCCGAGATCGGCCGCAGAGTCGGCGAGGTGCTGGAGCTCGTCGGTCTCGCCGGCTACGACCGCCAGATGCCTCACCAGCTTTCAGGCGGCGAGCAGCAGCGGGTGGCGCTGGCGCGGGCCATCGTGATCAGGCCCCGCGTGCTCCTCTTCGACGAGCCCCTGTCGAACCTCGACGCGCGGCT
>JBKPBU010000461.1:0-5235 GCA_046727015.1 Candidatus Methylomirabilota bacterium
CTGTCGGCGGCACTCGTCAAGGTGAAGACACCGGCCCAGAGCGTGACCGACGCGCGACGCCGGCTCGAGTTCCTTCTGCGGGACTTGCAGGAGTGACGGCGGGCGGACCGGCCGAGGGCGTCACCCGACGCCGGCGCCGCGCGCGGGTACAGGGCCTCTTCCTCCTCGCCCCCGCGCTCGTGACGCTCGGTGCGTTGACGCTGTATCCCACCGTCTGGGTGGTCTGGCTCTCCCTCCAGCGCCGGATCCCGATTTTCGGCGTGAATCGCTTCGAGGGTCTCGGCAACTACGCCTTCCTGGCGGCTGACCCGCGGTTCTGGAAGGCGGCCGAAGTCACCGTGTTCTTCACGATGGCATCGGTCGCGCTCGAGGTGATCGGCGGCGTGGCGGCCGCGCTCGCGCTCCGCGGGCAGCGCTGGGGGTCACGGGTCGCGCTGTCGCTCCTGCTCCTGGCATGGGCCCTGCCTTCGGTGGTGACGGCGAAGCTCTTCGAGTGGCTGTACAACCCGGCGGCGGGCCTCGTGAACTTCGCTCTCGGCGGTATGGCGCTGAACTGGTTGGGCGACCCGCGGCTCGCTCTACCCGGACTGATCCTGGCCGACGTCTGGCGGACGCTGCCGTTCGTCACCGTGCTCTGCTACGCGCGGCTTCTCGCCATCCCGGTTGAGATCTACGAGGCGGCCCAGCTGGACGGCGCGGGGCCGGTCGCGACCTTTGCGCGGATTACGCTCCCGCTCATCCGCCGCATCCTCCTGATCGCCGTCCTCTTCCGGACCCTCGACGCGCTCCGCTCCTTCGACCTGATGTTCGTCCTCACCGGCGGGGGACCTGCCGGCACCACGGAGACCCTCACCGTGTACGCGTACCGGAGCCTTTTCCAGGCGGTGCAGCTGGGGCTCGGCTCCGCGGTCGGCGTGGTCGTCTTCGCGCTGGTGATGGCGGTCGCGTGGGGGTACCTGCGCGCGCTCCGGCGCGAGGGGCTCACCGCGTGACGTCGCGTCTCCGCTCAATGGCCACACTGCGGGATTGGGCCGTTCTCGCCTTGTTCCTCGCCTACGCGACCCCGTTCTTCTGGCAGCTTCTCACCTCGCTCAAGCCCGAGGCCGAGCTCATGGTCCTGCCGCCGCTCCTGCCGACCCGGCTCACGTGGGAGCACTACCGGGTGGTGCTGGGGCAGAGCGTGATGTTGAGGGCGCTGATCAACAGCCTGGGTGTGGGCGCCATCACGACGGCGCTGGCCCTCGCGCTGGGACTGTTCGGCGCCTACGGGATCGCGCGCTATCCCGTGCCCGGCAAGGGATTGCTCCTCCTCCTGATCGTCGGCGGCACCGCGTTTCCGCAGATCGCGACGGTGAGCCCGCTCTACCTTCTGCTGCGCGCGCTCGAGCTGCGCGATACGTGGCTCGCGCTCATCCTGGCCAACACGTCCTTCGCCCTGCCGCTCGTCATCTGGCTCCTCACGGGATTTCTCCAGGAGATCCCCGCGCAGCTCGAGGAGGCAGCCTCCGTGGACGGCGCCAGCCGCCCGCGGGCCTTCCGCTGGGTCGTGCTGCCGCTGCTGGCGCCCGGGCTCGCGTCGGCCGCGCTGCTGACCTTCCTCTTCTCCTGGAACGAGTTTCTCTTCGCGTACACGTTCACCGCCACCGAGGCCAGCCGCACCGTGCCGGTGGCGCTGGCGCTGTTCCCGGGAGTGTTCGAGGTGCCGTGGGGCGACATCGCCGCCGCGTCCATGCTCGCGAGCGTGCCGCCCGTCGCCCTCGTGGTCGGGCTGCAGCGCTACCTGGTCAGCGGGCTTCTCACCGGGGCGGTGCGGGAGTAGGCGGCGGCCTGTATAGTCGTGCCGTGGCTCGAACCCGGACAAGGAGGAAGACCATGAAGCCTGTCACTCGACGTCGTGTCCTGATCGGCGGCGCCGCGGCCCTCGCGACGCTTGCGGGCGCGCGGTCCGCGACGGCGCAGGCCTCGCCCTCGACGGCGGGTCCCGGCGACCCGAAGCTGATCGAGGACCTGGTCGCCGCCAACCGCATCCTGGCGGACCAGGGCGTGGTGGACGGCTACGGCCACGTGAGCGTGCGGCACGACAAGGCGGCCGACCGCTACCTCATGTCGCGCTCCATCGCGCCCGAGCTGGTGACGGCGGCTGACATCATGGAATACGACCTCGACAGCGCGCCGGTGGATCCGAGGGGCCGCGCTACCTACCTCGAGCGCTTCATCCACGGCGAGATCTACCGTGTGCGGCCGGATGTGCTCGCCGTCGTCCACAACCACTCCCCGTCCGTCATCCCCTTCGGCGTGACGGGGGCGCAGCTCCGCCCGCTCTACCACATGAGCGCCTTCCTCTGGCCCGGCGTGCCCGTCTTCGAGATACGCGGTGCCGGCGGGTCGGCAACGGACATGCTGGTCCGCAATCCCGCGCTCGGACAGGCGCTCGCGACGACGCTCGGCGCGGGGCCCGTGGCGCTCATGCGCGGGCACGGCGCCGTAGTCGTCGGGGGCAACCTGCCCGAGGCGGTCTTCCGAAGCGTCTACACGGAGGTGAACGCGCGGCTCCAGGCGCAGGCGATGGCGCTGGGCGGGCCGATCAACTACCTCGACACGGAGGAAGCGAAGAAGGCCCAGGCGTCGATCGCGGGGACGATTCCCCGTCCCTGGGAGCTCTGGAAGCGGAAAGCCCTCGCCGTCGGCTCCAAGACCCCCTGAGTCGCTAGGGCGTGGGCGGCGAGGCGGCGGTGCCGATGCCGAGCGCGAATTCCCAGGTCTGCTGGGTCGCGATGTCCTCGGTCCACGGGCGCATCAGAGCGCCCGCTCGCGCGTCCCGGGCGTAGCGCTCGAGCGGGTAGCGCTTCAGCAGCGCGCGGCCTCCACAAATCCGGATGGCCTCCTGGGTCACGGTCACCACCGAGCGCTGGACGGTGACGTGCGCGGCGCGCGCGCGCTGCACGGCGGCGAGCGGGGCGTCCACCCGGGCTTCGGAGATCGCCCGGTAGTAGAGTGCGCGGGCCGTCTCCACCGCGAAGAGCATCTCGGCGAGCGCGTGCCCCTTGGCGGTGGCCTCGGTCTGTAGTGCCGGCGCGCCGGGGACCTTCCCTGTGAGGTAGGCAATCGCGTAGTCGTAGGCGGCCTGGGTCAGCCCCAGGAATGTCGCCGAGAAGGTCAGCGGCGAGAGATGGGGGAAGGCGTTGTACATCGCGCCGAAGAGCCCGGGGGGCAGGATCTCGCTGTCGTCCGGCAGGAAGACGTTCTCGAGCACCATGTCCCGGCTCACCGTCGCGCGCATTCCCATCGGGTCCCAGTCGCCCTGAAAGGTGACGCCGGGCGTGTCCTTCGCCACCTGGAGGTAGAGCGTCCGCTCCAGCCAGGGCTCGTCACCGAGCCGTATCGCGGGCGTGGCGAAGTAGGGCGCGGCGCCGGCGAGGGAGACGAAGAACTTGCGGCCGTTGACCACGTAGCCGCCGTCGACCTTGCGCGCGGTGGTGCCGAAGCGCCGGCCGCCCACCGTCAGCGCCGTGTCCGTCTGCCCGTGCTCGACCGGCTCGCTGTGCGGCTGACCGTAGAAGACGCCCCGCTCCACCACCTCGCGGAACTTCTGTGCGCGAAGCTTCTCGTGCCGGTCCCGGGCCGGGGCCGACAGGGGCATCGCGTCGGCGACCTCGCCCATCATCAGCATGGTCAAGCAGTGCATGTTGAAGGTGAGGGCGGTGGAGGCGTTGCCGTACGCGAGTTGCTCGGCGACGAGGCAGTAGGTCTCGTAACTCGCCCCCAGGCCGCCGTGGCGCTCGGGAACGCAGAGGGCGATGAGTCCCGCCTCGCGCAGGTCGTCGTAGTCGTCGAAGGGGAACGACGCCTCGCGATCGTGCTTCTCCGCTCGCGGCGCGAAGCGCTCGACGGCGAGTCGGCGAGCCAGCCCGATGAGCTCCTGCTGGCGAGGAGAGGGCCTCAGGTCCACGGGGTCGTCTCCAGCCGCCTCACTTCACGCGATAGACCACCAGCCGGTTGGTTCCAGACTCGGGCGTCCACACTTCGCCCGGGCGGCCGAGGATCTGGCGCACGTTGGCGCTGCTCTGGTCGCTCGGGAAGACTTCGAACTTTTCGGTCGTGGGGTCGAAGCGGACGATGGCGTTGGCGCCCCAATCGGAGAGCCATACCTTGTCCCGGTCGTCCACGTAGACTGCGTAGGTGCGCGGCTTGTCGCCCGGGAGCCTCCACGTCGCCCACGCGCCCGTGCGGGGATCGTATCGGCTCACGTTGCCGGAATTCCATTCGCTGACCCAAATCATGCCTTTCGAGTCGGACCACACGCGCCGCGCGCCCTGGTTCCTGGTCGGTGGCTCGATGACCGTGGCGGCGCCCGTGTCGGGGTCGAGCCGGGCGATATGGCTGCCGGCGAGCGAGGCGTAGTAGACCGCGCCGTCCGGCGTCGCCGCGATGCCGTAGGGCCCGTGGCCGCGCGGCGCGTCCCACACCTGCATGGCGCCGGTCTTGGGATCGAGCCGGCCGTAGATCCCGTTCTGGCCGGTGAACCAGATGCGGCCGCGGTTGTCGAAAGCCGCCGTGTTGAGGTTGACGTAGCCGCGCCCGGCCGGGAGCGACCAGCTCTTGACCTCTCGGGTTTTGGGATCGACGCGCACGATGGAGTTGTGGCCGCCCTCGGTCACCCACGGCGCGCCGTCGGGCCCGACGATGACGCCGTGCGGGGCCGCGCCTGCGCCGAGCGGGATGAGTTCGACCTTGCCGGTCGCGGGGTCGAGACGGCCGAGCTTGCCGTCGCGCTGGGCCGTGTACCAGACGATGCCGTCGCTGCCCACGGCGACGTCGTGCGGGAAGCCGCCTCCGGAGGGCAGGGCATACGCCTGCACGGCGACTTCCGCCCGCGCGGTGGCAGGTGCCGCCCAGGCGAAAACGACGAGGAACGCGAACAGGACCCGGCGCATGGTCATCTCCTCGTAGATTCGGCGGAGTCGCGTCAGTGGGTGCACACGCCCCTGACCCATTCCCCGTCCGGCCGGCGGCACTCGCAGGGCGTGCCCGGAGCGATGAAGATGGGAATGGAGCAGATGCCTTCGGCCGTGTAGCAGACCCGCGCGATCGGATATGGATAGTTGGCGGGCAGCATCTCGTAGAGCACCGGCTCGGGGAACTGCTGCGCCGTCGCGGGGAGAGCGAGGGCGGTGCCGAGCAGGGCGAGCAGCACCAGGCGTCTCATGGATGTCCTCTCAGCGCAGGCGAGGGAAG
>JBKPBU010000462.1:0-1587 GCA_046727015.1 Candidatus Methylomirabilota bacterium
GCTGCCGACGTCGAAGCCGCGAAGCACGCCATCGCTCCAGACGAGGAGACGCCCATCGGGTGCGACGGCAGCCACCGCGCTGCGCCCCTCGCCGATGGCGACAGTGGCCGGCGGGCCGTCGGGGCTCGCGACCTCCCCGTAGCGTCCCACGACGCGCAGGTCCGTCTGGCCGACCTCGAAGATCCAGAGGGTGCCGTTGACGTCGATGGCACAGATCCGTCTGGGCGGCAGGGAAACGATCCAGCGTATCGGTGCCTCGGCGACCGCGGAGATCACGAGAAGGCGGGGGAAGGTGCCCTTGCCCGCGGCCACGCGGTTGGCGCTGGTGGCGCCGTAGGTGAGCGGCCACGCGAGCGCCGGCGCTCCCTGGGCGAGGACCAGGAGCGCCGCGACGAGGACCCGGATGGGCGCGCGCCTACCGGCCGTGGAAAACCACCGGCTGCTTCTTGGCGAATGCCGCGACGCCGTTCCTGAAGTCCTCCGTGTGTCCGCTGGCGGCGATGGCCTGGGCCTCGAGCTCCATCTGGGTCTCCAGGCTTTCCTGCGTGGACTGGTGGAAGAGCAGCTTCGCGCGCCCGAAGGCGAGCGTCGGCCCCTGGGCGAGCTCCTTGGCCAGCGTCGCCACCGCGGAGCCGAACTCGGCGTCGGGGTGGACGCGGTTGACGAGGCCCCAGTCCATGGCCTCCCGGGCCGAGAGCACGCGGTTGGTGTAGTGAAGCTCGAGCGCGCGCCGGAGTCCGATCATGCGCGGCAAAAAATAGGAGGACGAGCCGTCGGGCGAGGCGGCGATCTTCGAGTACGCCATCGTGAACTTGGCCGACTCGGCCGCGACCACGAGGTCGCCCGCGAGCGCCAGGCTCATGCCTCCGCCGGCCGCCACGCCGTTCACGGCCATGATCACGGGCTTGGCGGTGCGGGCGAGCCGGGACACCGCGCCGTGCAGGTACGTCGTCAGCTCCTTGATGAGAATGCCGATGCGATCCGGGCTGTCGTTGAAGTCCTTGACGTCGCCGCCCGCGCAAAAGGCCTTGCCCGTTCCGGTGATCACGATGCAGCGGACGGCGCGGTCCTCGTCGGCCTCGAGGGTCGCGTGGAAGAGATCACGGCCCAGCGTCAGGTTGAGCGCGTTGTAGGCCTCGGGACGGTTCAACGCGATCGTGGCCACGGCGTCCCGGATCTCGTAGCGGATGGCCTCGTAGCCCATGCCGGTCTCCTTTGACTCTGTGACGGCGGTCAGGGCCGGTCGCCCACGCGGTGAAGTTTGAGGAGATTGGTGGTCCCGGTGACCCACATGGGCCCGCCCGAGATGATGACGATCACGTCGCCGTTGCGGATCGTCCCGTCCCCGAGAAGCGTCGCCTCGACCTCCTGGACCATCTCGTCGGTGGTCGCGACTTTTCGGATGAGCCTGGAGCTGACTCCCCAGTAGAGCCCGAGCCGACGCTGGACTTCCGGGATGGGCGTGAGGGCCACCATCGGCACGTCGGGTCGCTCGGAGGAGATGAGCCGGGCGCTGAAGCCCGACTGCGTGAAGGCGACGATGGCCTTGGCGTGGAGCACCTCCGCCGCCCGGCAGGCCGACTCCGC
>JBKPBU010000463.1:0-6359 GCA_046727015.1 Candidatus Methylomirabilota bacterium
CGCATGGCGCTCAAGCTCGGCGACATCTGCCTGACCGAGGCCGGCTTCGCGACCGATCTCGGGGCCGAGAAGTTCTTCGACATCAAGTGCCGCGCGGCGGGGCTCAAGCCCGACGCGGCCCTGATCGTGGCCACGGCGAGGGCGCTCAAGTACCACGGCGGCGTGCCCCTGCCGGATGTGGGCAAGGAAAACGTCGAGGCGCTCCGCAGCGGGCTCGACAACCTCGAGGCCCATGTCGCCTCCGTCCGACAGTTCAAGGTGCCGGTGCTGGTCGGGCTCAACCGCTACCCGACCGACACCGAGCGCGAATACCAGGCGGTCTTCGACCGCTGCGCCACGCTCGGGGTGCCGGCCTATGTCGCCGACGTCTTCAGCCGCGGCGGAGAAGGGGGCGAGGACCTCGCCCGCGGCCTCCTGAAGCTCCTCGAGACCGAGCGCGCGGCCTTCGAGCCGCTCTACCCGCTCGACGCCCCCGTCAAGGAAAAGCTCGAGACGATCGCCACGCGCGTCTACGGCGCCGACGGCGTCGACTATTCGAAAAAGGTCGACCGCCAGATCGCCCAGGCGGAGGCGCTCGGCTACGGCCGGATGCCCGTGTGCGTGGCCAAGACGCAGCGGTCGCTGTCCGACGACCCGACCCTGCTCAACCGGCCGCGGGGTTTCCGCATCACCATCAACGACGTGCGGATCTCGGCCGGCGCGGGGTTCCTCGTGGCGCTGGCCGGCGACATCACGACCATGCCGGGACTGCCGCGCAAGCCCAATGCCGAAGGCGTGGACATCACGCCGGACGGGACGATCACCGGGCTCTTCTAGCCGTTTCGAGCCGTGTGATATACTTTTCGGTGGCCCAGGCAGAAGCGGGCCAAAACCATGATCCAGGTCGATCGACTGACGAAGAGCTACGGGCCGGTGACCGCCGTCCACGACGTGTCGTTCAACGTCGACAAGGGACAGATCGTCGGCTTCCTCGGCCCCAATGGGGCCGGCAAGTCCACGACGATGAAGATTCTCTCCTGCTTCATGGCGGCCAGCGGCGGCACCGCGAAGGTGGCGGGCTTCGACGTCTTCACCGAGTCCCTCGAGGTCCGCCGGCGCATCGGCTACCTTCCCGAGAACTCGCCGCTCTACGCCGACCTTCCGGTGGACGCGTATCTGGACTTCGTGGCCGAGGCCAAGGGCGTGCCGCGCGGAGTGCGCCGGTCCAAGGTCGCCGACGTGATGGACCGCTGCTTCGTCACCGACATGCAGCACCGGCTCATCGGCAAGCTCTCCAAGGGCTACCGGCAGCGCGTGGGCCTGGCCCAGGCGCTTCTCGGCGACCCCGAGGTGCTGATCCTCGACGAGCCCACCATCGGGCTCGACCCGCGCCAGATCGCCGAGATCCGCGCGCTGATCAAGTCGCTGGGCGGCCAGCACACGGTCATCCTCTCCACGCACATCCTGCCGGAAGTCTCCATGGTCTGCGACAGCATCATCATCATCAATCGCGGCCGCGTGGTGGCCAAGGGCACCCAGGCTGAGCTGGTGGAGCAGGTCTTTCCCGCGGCGCGGGTGGAAGTGGAGGTGGCCGGCCCGGCGGAGGCCATCGTCTCGTCGCTCAGGAGCCTGCCCGGGGTGACGTCGGTGGAGGGGCTCGGCGCTCGCGACGGCGCCTCCCGGTTCGTCGTCGAGTCGCCGCGGGGACGCGATGTGCGCGGCGAGCTCGTGCGGCTGGTCGCGGGGCGCGGCTGGGAGCTTCTCGAGCTGCACCAGGTCGGGCTCTCCCTCGAGGAGGTCTTCATCCGCGTGGTGGCGGGCGAGGAGCACGCGTCCCAGATCGTCGAGAGCGTGCAGGAGACCGCGTGATGAGGTGGCTGCCCGTCTTCAAGAAGGAGATGCGGCTGTACTTCGGCTCGCCAGTGGCCTATGCCGTCGCGACCTTCTTTCTGTTCATCGCGGCCTTCTTCTTCGCTCCGTCCTTCATCCAGTATGCGGACGTCTCGATGCGCGCGGCCATGCAGCCGCAGATGGGGCAGAGCCTCAACGCCACCGAGAACATCCTGCGACCACTCACGTACAACATGGCCGTCGTCCTGCTCTTCTTCATCCCGATGCTGACCATGCGCCTCTTCGCCGAGGAGAAGCGCTCGGGCACCATGGAGCTCCTGCTGACCTACCCCTTGCGCGACGGGGAGGTCCTCGCGGGCAAGTTCTTCGCCTCTCTGGCCCTGTACGCCTCCATCCTCGTGCTGACGCTCTTCTACCCCGTCACCGTTGCCTGGTTCACGCGGATCGAGTGGGGCGCCGTCCTCACGGGCTACCTCGGGCTCCTGCTGCTGGGCGCCGCCTTCCTCTCCATCGGGCTTTTCGTGTCCTCCACCACGGAGAACCAGATCGTGGCGGGCTTTGGGACCTTCGGCGCCCTGCTCGCGCTCTGGCTGCTCGGCTGGTTCGCGGACTCGGCGCAGGGCGCGCTCCGCACCACCGTCCAGCAGGCCGCGATCATCGAGCACATGGACGGCTTCGCCAAGGGAGTCATCGACACGAAGGACCTCGTCTACTACCTCTCGGTGACCGGCTTCGCGCTGTTCCTCACCCTTCGCTCGCTCGAGTCGAAGCGGTGGCGGGGCTAGGCGGGCCGATGGCCTTCCTCAAGCGCTGGGGCATGTGGGGCGCCGTGCTGTGCCTGCTGGGCGCCGGCGCGCTCGTGCTCTTCGCGTCCTGGATGACCCGGCTGCAATGGGCTCTCGTCATCGCGGCGGCCGTCCTCTTCGTGGCATCGGCGGCACTGAACTGGCGGGAAGGCGCCTCGCTGCTCGGCCGGCGCGGCATGCGCCACGGCGCGAGCGCGGTGCTCCTGGTGCTGCTGGCGCTCGGCGTGACGGTGCTCGCCAACGCCGTGTCCCTCCGCTACAACGCGCGCTGGGACCTGACCGAAGGCAAGCGCCACAGCCTCTCGTCCCAGACGGTCAAGCTGCTCAAGGAGCTCCCGGCGCCCATCGAGGCCATCGCCTTCTTCCGCGCCGACATGCCGGGCAAGAAAACGGCCGAAGACCTCCTCAAGCAGTACGCCCAGGCCTCCGGCGGCAAGTTCACATACCGCATGGAGGATCCCGATCGCTCGCCCGGCCTGGCCAAGCGCTATGCCATCGAGACCTACGGCACGGTGGTGGTGCAGAGTGGGGACAAGTCCGAGAAGGTGCTCGATGCCGAGGAGGAGCGGCTGACGAATGCCCTCGTCAAGGTCACCCGCGCGGGGAACCCCGTCATCTACGTCGTCAAGGGACATGGGGAGCGCGACATCTCGAGCGCCGAGCGGGCCGGTTTCAGCCAGGCCAAGGAGCAGCTGGAAAAGGCCAACTACACCGTCAAGGATCTCGAGCTCGCGCGCACGGGCACGGTGCCAGCCGACGCGGCCGTCGTCATCATCCCGGGGCCGAAGAACGATCTCCTGCCGCCCGAGCTCCTGGCCCTCGACGAGTACCTGGCGAAGGGCGGCCGGGTCCTCTTCATGGCCGATCCGCTACAGGCCGAAGGCGTCGCCAAGTACCTCGTCAAGTATGGCGTCACGCTGGGCAACGACCTCGTCGTCGAGCCCAGTCCCATCGGTCAGCTCTTCGGGGTCGGGCCCGAGGTGCCGCTGGTCACGCGCTACGAGCAGCACGCGATCACCAGGGACATGAGCAATGTCATGACGGGCTTTCCTCTCACGCGCTCCGTCGCTCCTGCCGAGAAGCCGCCGAGGGGCCTTCGCGCCACGGCGCTGGCCCGCACGAGTCGCGACTCGTGGGGCGAGACCGACCTGGAGGGGCTCAGGCGCGGACAGCCCGCGAAGAAGGATCCCGCGGATACGCAGGGGCCGGTGCCCGTGCTGACCGCGGTCACCATCGAGCCGGCGCCGGGCGCCAAGACGGATTCGAAGGCCGAGGGTGAAGCGGCCAAGAGGCCCGAGGGCCGCCTGGTCGTCCTCGGCACGTCCACCTTCGCCTCGAACCAGGCCTTGGGCTTCCAGGGCAACCGCGATCTCTTCCTCAACATCGTCGCCTGGCTCGCCGGGCAGGAAGGCGAGATCGCCATCCGGCCCAAGGACACGCGCCAGAACCCGATCGCCCTCACCGCCGCCGAGAGCAGGAGCGTCCTGCTGCTCTCCATCCTCGTGCTGCCGGGCGTGGTGATGGTGTGCGGGATCTGGCGGGTTGTCCGTCGCCGCCGCACCAAATAGCCCGCGATGAGCTGGAAGACCCTCACTGTCCTGGCCGTTCTCGCGGCAGGCCTCGGCGGCTTCCTCGTCTTCGACAGCTACTACCTGACTCCGAAGCGCGAGAAGACGACCAGCGTCAAGGGGCGACTCTGGACCATCGAGCCCAAGGACGTCGAAAGCCTCACCATCAAGCGCAAAGATGACACGGTCAAGCTCAAGCGCGCGGGCGACGGCTGGGAGATGCTGGAACCGGTCAAGACGCGCGCCAACAGCGGCGCCGTCAACGAGATGGTGACAGGGCTCGCCACCGCGAGAGTGGACCGCGAGATCGACCCCAATCCCTCGAAGCCGGCCGACTTCGGTCTCGAGCCGCCGGAGGCCGTGGTCACGCTCGAGGTCAAGGGGCAGGCCGCGCCACTCACCCTCGCGGTGGGCGGCAAGAATCCGACCGGGGTCTGGGTCTACGCGCGGGAGGGAAGCAAACCGGCGGTGGTCGCCATCGGCGACTCGGTGTCCCGCGATGTCACGCGTCCGGTCGCCGAGTTCAGGGACCGGAGCCTGTTCACCTTCGACAGGCGGAACGTCACCGCGGTCGACCTCGACCTCGACGGGTCGAAGATGACGCTCGAAGCGGAAGACGGAGGCAAGTGGCGCATCGCCAAGCCCGGCCCGTTCCGCGGCGACGCCGACCTGATCACGGAGATGCTCGACAAGCTCGCGAGCGTCACCGTGAAGGAGTTCGTCGGGTCACCGGCGTCGCTGGCGACCTACGGCCTCGACAAGCCCTCGCGTCTGACCCTCTGGCTCGGCAAGGACAAGGACCGCACGTCCAAGACCCTGCTGCTGGGCAAGGTCGATGCCGCGAAGAAAGGCGTGTACGTCCAGCGCGAAGGCGACCCGGAGGTGCTGCTCGCGCCGAGCGAGACATGGGACAAGCTGCCGAAGACCGTCGCGGCCGCGCGCGACAAAATGGTGTTCGCCTACGCCTATGACAAGGTCAACCGCGTCGAGCTCGAGAGCGCGGCGGGCTCCGTGAAGCTCGCGCGGGATGGCATCAACTGGAACATCACCGCGCCCGAGTCGCTCAAGGCGGACACCGGCGTCGTCAACAGCCTGCTCTGGCGCATCCGCGACCTGCGCGCCTCGGGATTCCTCGACGAGTCTCCGGCCGGCGTGGCCCGCTACCTGCCCAAGCCCGAGGTGACGGTGAAGATCTGGGAGGAGGGCGCCAAGGAGCCGAAGATTCTCCTCCTGGGGCTGTCCAAGGGAATCAAGGCCGGCGAGCTGGCGGGCGTGGCCGCGCCTGGAGAGCAGGGCCCCGTCTTTATGGTCGAGAACAAGGACATCCAGGCTCTGTCCAAGACGGCCACGGACCTGCGTGACAAGACGGTGGTCGCCTCCTTTGATCTGAAGGAGGTCAAGCGCGTGCGCGTCACCGTCGGCGGCAAGCCCCTGCTCCTGGAGCGGCGGGGCGAGGACGACTGGCGGGTGGTCGAGCCGTCGAAGGGCCCCGCCAAGGAGATCAAGGTCACGGGCCTCCTTCTCGCGCTTCGCGCTCTGAAGTGGAAGGACATCGCCGCCGCCGACGGCGCGGACGCGGCGCGCTTCGGCCTGGACAAGCCCGAGGCGGAGGTGGCCGTGCTCAAGGGAGACGGCACCGAGATGGCCGGCCTCGCCATCGGACGGACCAACGACAAGCTGAGCTACGTGCGGAGCAAATCGTCGCCGGCCATCTACGCGGTCGACGCGACGATGCTCGAAGAGATCCGCAAAGCGCCCGCCGACATCCCCGGCTAGCCTGGAGACCGGCCATGCCTGCTCCCTCCGAGACCGTGTACCTGAGGCAGATGGAGCTGGGCCCGATGCAGAACTTCGTCTACCTGATCGGCGACCCCGAGACGCGGGACTGCGTCGTGGTCGACCCCGCCTGGGAGATCGAGGCCATTCTCGAGCAGATCCAGGCCGACGGGATGCGCCTGCACGGCGTACTCGTCACCCACACGCACCAGGACCACGTGGGCGGTCACCTCTTCGGCCACGACATCCCCGGCATCGAGGAGCTCCTGGCCAAGGCCCCCGCCAAGGTGTACGTGCATGCCGCCGAGCGCGAATTTCTTCGCGGCTTCGGCTCGGATCTCGTCAAGGTGGACGGCGGAGCCACGCTCGACGTGGGGCG